>JALOOK010000441.1 GCA_025454445.1 Oscillatoria sp. Prado101
GGGCTTCAGCCCAAAAGTTCGTAGTAGGGCTTCAGCCCAAAAGTTCGTAGTAGGGCTTCAGCCCAAAAGTTCGTAGTAGGGCTTCAGCCCAAAAGTTCGACCTTGGGCTGCACGCCCTACCGGCGGGCTGTATGGCAAGCCAGCCCGAGGTTTAAGCGCTTTGGCCTAAAAAAAAACGAACTATCGTAAGGATATATCCTAGCAACGCCAACTGGAAATCCGTATGTCCAACCAATCAGAGCCCCCCGCACTTCCCCCATCTGTGCAGAAAGGTGTCCCCGGATTTCGCTATGCCGGCTGGACTAGCTTCTGGGTGCAGGTCGTCCTAGCCGTTATTGCCAGCCTAATTTTCGCATTTGCTGGGTTTTCTAGCAGCGCTCCCCGCACCGCCGCCGGTGCTGCAGCCAACAATCCAGGAAGCGGACCGGGCCTGTTTTTTACCGTTTGCGGACTTCTAGTGCTCGGCGTCAGTATTTACTGGTCTTTTCGTTACACCCGCCTAGCTCAACAGCTGCAATCCTCCAATCCCAACCTGCGCCCCAAGAAGGCAGACGCCATGCAGCTGCTGCGGCGCGGCTTGATATTGAATTTAGCGGGGATGGGTTTGACCCTCATGGGGGCAGAAGCGATTACCGGCACCCTGCTGGGAAAGGCTTTGGCCCAGCCCCAGGCGTTACTGGGCTTGGGGGGCGATCTCAGCAAACTCATTCAACCCCTGGATATCTTTGTGGTGCTGGGGAACACCCACACCCTGGTGGCTCACTTTGCCGGCATTCTCACAGCCCTGTGGCTGATCAATTCGGTGAACCGGCAGTAACCGGCAGCTCGGTTGTGGCGCTCGCCAAGAGCACGAGCGCCCAACTTTTGGTCATTTATAATTTACGCCCCAACCATCCGGAATCCATGCGTTGAGCACTGAATTAGCTATCCAGTAAACTTCCACCATTCTGGGAATCAACCGCTAACAGCGGACGGCGCACCACTGAAAAGCCGGTGACGGTTGCAGCCAGTACAGTCTCAATCGCCTTGCTGCTCGTCGCTGCGATTTCAAGCTTAAGATTTCAGATTAACAATTTAATCTTTTTTGCACCTAAAGTCTAAAATCTCAAATCTCTCTTGGCTGTCCGGGTTCACCCAGTCGTTGCGGCAGTTGCTCCAATTCCCAGTCTGTATGGCCGCGTTTAGGGAGATGCGCTTTCACTCAAGCACGGAGACAATAGCGATCATGGTACTGAAACCTGCGGCCCCCTGTTGGGAGGGTGGCTACACAACCTCAGAAATGTCTCAACCAGCGCTGCAAGCGCTCCAGGGGCAAATCGAAGCTGAGCTCTACCGCAGTGAAATCTACCGGCAGGCGGTAGCTAGCTTGCAGACGCAGGGCACTGATGCAGCTATCCCGCAGATGCTCCTAGCTGCAGTGGCAAAAGAAGCCATCCGGCTGGCGTTGGCGCAGTGTGTCCAGCAGTGTGGGGCGGTTGCGGCTCAAAGTCCGCAAGCGCCGCAACCGGCACCCTTGCCGGCACAACCCGCTCAGCCGGCGGCGAGAGAGGGTGCTTTGGCTTCCGTGGCGGGCGCGGCTAGAGCCAGTGCGGCACCGGAAACAGCGGAGGGGGCGCGTACCCGGCGCTTGCGCCAGATAGGCCAAGAACTCCAGCAAGCGCGTCACAGCCGCCAGCTTTCTCTGGAGCAACTCGAGCGTCAAACCCTGGTGCCGCGACCGATTCTGGAGGCTCTCGAAACAGGGCGGACTGAGCGATTGCCTGAAGATATCTACGTTCGCGGCTTTATCCGCCGCACCGCCGATGCCCTGGGGCTCGATGGCTCTCGGATGGCGGCTTCCGTACCCGCACCCGCCGCCGCACAATCTGTTGTCCCCTCCTGGTACCGGCCTGAATTCCAGTCAGAAAAGATGCGTGCGGGGCATTTATACGTTGGCTACGCCGCCCTGATGGCGGGTGCCGTGGGCGGGCTTTCTTGGCTGTCGGCGCAAGCCAACCCAAGAGCGGTTGCTGAACCTGACCCAAATTTTTCCTCTCCTGGATCTGTTTCCCACCCGGACGGGCGTACTGTGCCGGTGAAAACGCCCGGGTTGAGCACGGGCTATGCCGGTGTGGCAGCGGGATCTGATATTGCGCCTCCTGAAGCTATGACCTACTAGGCTGCGGTTTCTGGCCCCTGGCAGCGGAAGAAACCGGGTTTCTGACCGAATTTCAAAGCACAAGAGCGAGATAAAGTTAAGAAACCCGGTTTCTGGCCCCTGGCAGCGGAAGAAACCGGGTTTCTCAGTCAGTTTCAAAGCATAAGAGCGAGATATAGCAATATTTACTATAGTTAGGACAGTGCCACATCTGCGTTCATCTGCGTTTATCTGCGGTTCAATATTTAAAACCGCAGATGATCACAGATGGACGCGGATAGGGTAACAGATGAATGTCCTAATCAATATGGCTACTGCTATAAAGTTAAAAAACCCGGTTTCTCGCCCCTAGTTGCTCAAAACCAGGTTGTCTCGGTGAACGACGGTTTCCGCACCGGCATGGCCCAAAATGCTGGGAATTTCTGCCGATTTGCGCCCCCGAATCAGCTCCAGTTCGGCGCTGCTGTAGTTGACGAGCCCTCTGGCAATTTCCCGACTGTCTCCAGCGCACAGCTGCACGGCATCTGATGCCTGGAACTCGCCAACGACATTGGTGACACCGGCAGCGAGTAAGGATTTGCCCCCCTGACAAATCGCTGCCACGGCTCCCGCATCCAGGTAAATCTTCCCAACCGGCACCAAACCGTGGGCAATCCAGCGCTTGCGGGCGCTGTCGGCTCGGGGGTGGGGCTGGAACTGAGTCCCCACCGGCTCTCCCTGGAGAATTTTCTCGATATTTCTGGGATTGCTGCCGGCGGTGATGGCGGTGCGCACGCCGGCGCTGGTGGCAATCCGGGCGGCTTGAATTTTTGTGGCCATGCCGCCCGTGCCCCAGCCGCTCTTGGAGTCGCCGGAAAGCACCTGCAGTTGCTCTAGCTCGTCGAGGCGCTGCACCAGGCTGATCGGCTGGGCGTCAGGATGGCTGCGGGGATCAGCTGAGTACAGCCGGTCTACATCGGTGAGGATAAATAGCCAGTCGGCTTCGATTAAGCTGGCCACGAGCGCCGAGAGGGTGTCGTTATCCCCAAACTTGAGTTCTTCGGTGGCTACGGTGTCATTCTCGTTGACGACCGGCACTACTCCCAAGCGCAGCAATTCTTGGAAGGTGTTGGAGGCGTTCAGATAGCGGCTGCGCTGCACCAAGTCAGTGCGGGTGAGCAGCACTTGGGCCACCGGCTGCTGCAGGGAGCTAAATAAGTCATCGTAGACGCGCATCAGCCGTCCCTGGCCAACAGCAGCCACGGCCTGTTTCAGGGCTATGTTGCGGGGGCGCTGGCGCAGTCCGAGGCGAGCGCAGCCCACCCCCACCGCTCCCGAGGACACCAGAACCACGCGGTGCCCCTGCCGCCGCAGGTCGGTGAGTGTTTCTACTAGGGTGGCGATCGTGGACAGGGCCAGGTTGCCAGTGGCTGGCACAGTTAGGCTGGATGTGCCTATTTTGACGACTATCGTTTGCGGCATATTAGCTTAGGGGTTAAGGTTTAAGGGTTAGGGGTTAGGGGTTAGCCGGTCAGTGATAGTTAACCCAATCCGACGATCTGATCGTGCCCCATGCGAGCCTGCCCCATGCAATCCTGCCGCTGCCCCCATGCCCCATGTCAAGTTTTATTGCTTCGGGGGGGTGAGGGTGGCACCGAGGGCTTGCGAAACCCAAACCTCAAAGGAGCGCCACCCATCGCGCCGCACCACAACACCGGCATCGACAACCGGCTCTACTAGAATGGTGAACATGCCGAGGCGGTTGCCTGCCAGGACATCGGTGAACAGCCGGTCGCCCACCATCGCCACTTGCCCCACCGGCAGGTTCATGGCTTCTACTGCCTGCCTTAATTTCCGTCTGGAAGGTTTGGCTGCTCCCAGGATATAAGGCAGGTTCAAAGACTCGGCGATGCCGCTGATCCGAGTCAGGCTGAGGTTGTTGCTGACCAACCACAGCGCCGCCAGAGGTCTAATTTGCTCCACCCAGTCGCGCAGTTCTGCAGACGCGGATCTCTCCCGCAGCGGCACTAGGGTTTCATCCACGTCCAGCACCAGCCCCTTGAGCTGATATTCCTGCAAAATGGCCGGTGTGAGGCTCATAATTGAGTCTCCCAGAACTAAGTCAGGCTGTAAGAGTTTGCCCCAAGTCATCCCAAATTGCTTGCTTTAAAGTTGCAAAATTTTAATCTCAGTTTCTTTTAGCATCCCGCTCGTTGTGAATTCGCGCTTGAGCTGCTTCGTGTTCCCCTAGAGTGCGGCTGAAGACGTGAGTGCCATCATACCGCGCCACGAAATAAAGGTATTCTGTTTTATCCGGAGAAAGGGTTGCTTTTAAACTGCCCACTCCTGGACTGGCGATCGGCGTCGGCGGCAAGCCCGGATTGAGATAGGTGTTGTAGGGCGAAGGCGTCTCTACCTGAG
>JALOOK010000039.1 GCA_025454445.1 Oscillatoria sp. Prado101
GAAAAGCGCTGGGGTGCTGGGGCGATTACCAAATAGAGGTTGCCGGCTGTGAGCTGGGCTTTTCTGGCTGTGAGCTGGGCTATTCGGGGGAGGTAGGGGGAGATGGCGCTGCAGAGGGTGCCGGGGCGATTTGCTCAATGGGGGCGGTGTTGAGGTACTCGTTGAAATCGATGGTGCCGTCATTAGGAGTGTCAGTATCATCGCTGCTTTCCAAAAGCGGGCCGGCAGCGCCTTGACGCACAGCTTGCAGCCGTTCCAGGACGACATTAGGGTTTTGCCCTGGCTTGAGGGTGTACAGTAAAGTGCACTGGTCGCCCCGCTGGCTGAGGGCGCAGATCACCGGCTGACTGTGTTGAACCCCAGCGTTGAGGTAATTGAGCCGTCCAGCGCGGTAGAGAACGTTGAACCGGCCAGTGACAATCTGGCAGCGCGTCTGAGGGGGATATCCGGAATCGCTGAAATGCTCGGAAACCCATTTAATCACCGGCACTGGGCCTCGTGTGGTTTGAGCGTAGGTGGTGGGGACGCCTGCAGAGTCGGGACTGCAAATGAAGGTGGTGCGCCCGGGGGTGCCGGTCTGAGCGAAGGCGGCAGTCGCGCCAAGGGTGAGCGCCCACAGGGCAGTAGCAGTTGTCAGAGATTCCAGTTTCATAGTCAAGCAGCCTGCCTTCAGGGGAGAACTTGTGGAGCTATGGTCAGGGGCTAGCACTATTTTAGAGCAACGACAAAGCTCCAAGGGGGCTGCGGCGTGCGGCTCTCTGGGCAGTGCCGGCCCTCCTGCCTCTAATTTTAGCTAGAATCAGAACTTGCGGTTAAAATTTAATATTTGGCCCTAAAGAGAGTGGGGTCTGGCCCGCAGGCAAGCTGCTTTGACCGAAAGCTGAGCGCTGGAGGATTCATTTGCCAGCTATATTTGCTAAGGGGCTAAAAATTGAGTCAATGAAGGTACAAGCATGGCATCCATCCGCGAGTTGCACAAACAACTGATCCGAAAAGAACGTTCTGCTGTGGAGATAGCGAAAGAAGCGCTCTCGCGCGTTGAGCAGCTAGAGCCGAAACTCCACAGCTTCTTGTGCGTGACAGCTGACCGCGCCTTGGAACAGGCTCGCAAGGTGGATGCCCAAATCGCCGCCGGTGAGCCAATCGGGCCGCTGGCGGGCATACCTGTGGCCATCAAAGACAATATGTGCACCAAGGGTATTCCCACCACCTGCGGTTCGCGAATTCTGGAAAACTTTATCCCGCCTTACGAGTCGGCTGTGACGCAAAAACTGGCGGATGCAGGTGCGGTGATGGTGGGCAAAACCAATCTCGACGAGTTCGCGATGGGGAGTTCCACTGAGAATTCGGCTTACCAGCTGACAGCCAACCCCTGGGATCTGGAGCGAGTGCCCGGTGGGTCTTCTGGGGGGTCGGCGGCGGCGGTGGCGTCGGGAGAGTGTGCGGTGGCGCTCGGTTCAGACACCGGCGGCTCGATCCGCCAGCCGGCATCGTTCTGCGGCGTGGTGGGGCTGAAGCCGACCTACGGGCTGGTTTCTCGCTACGGTTTGGTGGCTTACGCTTCTTCGCTGGATCAAATCGGGCCGTTTGGCCAGACGGTGGAGGATGCGGCGTTTTTGCTGGGGGCGATTGCCGGTTACGACCCGAAGGACTCTACTAGCTTGAAGGTGAAGATACCCGACTACGCCAAAGCGCTGCAGCCCAATATGAAACCCAGAGGCCAGCGGCGAATTGGCGTCATCCAAGAAACTTTTGGCCAAGGGTTAGACCCTGAGGTGGAGCGGGTGGTGACTAAAGCTATCCAGCAGCTGCAAGACTTGGGCGCGGAAATCCAGGTGGTTTCTTGCCCCCGGTTCCGCTACGGGCTGCCCACCTATTACATCATCGCTCCGTCGGAGGCGTCTGCGAATCTGGCCCGCTACGACGGCGTGAAGTATGGCTTGCGGGTGCCAGAGGCGGACAACCTGCTTTCTATGTACGGCGAGACTCGCGCCAGCGGTTTCGGGGCGGAGGTGAAGCGCCGGATCGTGATTGGCACTTACGCGCTTTCTGCCGGCTACTATGACGCCTATTATCTGAAAGCCCAAAAAGTCCGCAGCCTGATCAAGCAAGACTTTGACCGGGCTTTCGCTCAGGTGGATATCCTGGTCACTCCCACTGCGCCAACTACGGCGTTCAAAGCGGGGGAAAAAACCAGCGACCCCCTGAGTATGTACTTGTCGGATTTGATGACTATTCCAGTGAATCTGGCCGGGTTGCCGGCTTTAAGTATCCCGTGCGGTTTCGACGACCGGGGTCTGCCGATTGGCATGCAGCTGATCGGCAATGTCTTGCAAGAACAGCTGCTGCTGGAGATAGCCCATGCTTACGAGCAAAGCACTGAATGGCATCAGCGGCAACCGCCGCTGTAGCTAAGAAATCCGGAGCTAGCGTTTTTCAGTTTTTTTATACCCGATCTGTACGATCACAAATTGAAAACCGCTATCAACGGTTTGGGGTTGCCGCAGGGTGAGCGGTGCGAGGTGAAACTCACACTTGAACTCACACTTTGCACCGGCTCCACCACTCTCTGGGGAAAGAAATTCCCCGGCTGTGCGGACGCGAACTGTCGCTTCCGCACACAAGGGGACGGGGGCATCTACAGAGCTAGGAACTTAAGTCGAAAACGGGTGTGGGCGACAGATCGCTTCACGCCTCACCTGCCGCTGCTAACTGCTGATATCTATTTTACAAGCATGATGCCAATTTCTCTGCGAGCGATATCAAACTTGCTGCTGACCGTCGGGGGGGTCTTGACAGTCGCGTACAGCAGTGCGTGTCTGTACCTGTTGCTGCAGCAAAACCGATTGATATTTTTACCGTCGGCGGTCATTGAAAAAACGCCGGCTTTTTTGGAGCTGGATTACGAAGATGTCTGGCTGCCGGTGTCAGCGGGTGCGGGCAAAGTTGAAAACATACACGGGTGGTGGATACCGGCGGCGTCTCCCAATGAGGGGTCTGCCGGTGCGGTGCTGCATTTGCACGGCAACGGTGTTAATATGGGAGCTAATGTTAACCAAGCCCACCGATTTCACAAGCTGGGTTTGGACGTGCTGATGATTGACTATCGGGGCTACGGTCGCAGTCAAGGCAGTTTTCCCAGTGAAGCGCAGGTTTATGAAGATGCGGAAACGGCGTGGAATTATTTGGTGTTGAAACGCGGGATTAATCCGGGGGGTATTTTTATCTACGGTCACTCTCTCGGCGGCGCGATTGGTCTGGAGCTGGCGGTGCGGCACCCTGAGGCGGCTGGATTAATTGTGGAAAGTTCTTTTACTTCGATGCGGGATATGGTGAATTGCCTGCACGGATATTTTCGGATATTCCCGGTGAATTGGCTGCTCAAGCAGCGGTTTGACTCTATTAGTAAGGTGAAATCTCTGCAAATGCCGGTGCTTTTTATTCACGGCACGGCTGACGATGGGGTTCCCGCTTCTATGAGCCAAATCCTCTTTTCTGCAGCCCCGGAACCGAAACAGCTGTTTTTGGTAAGCGGTGCCGGTCACAATGATGTGGCTAAAGTCGCCGGTGCCAAATATCTCCAGACGGTGGGCCAATTCCTGGAACAGGTGCGAGTTCGACAAAGGCAAGTGCCGGTGGGTTGAGAACCCTTGACATTTATGATCCGGTCTGGTATTATATCACCCCCGAATAAATCCGACCCCCCAACCCCCTCCTCGCTTTGCGGGGAGGGGGAATATTTTTTGTTTCCAGGCAGTGGCGGAAAACAAGTTGACGAGTATAATGTATATAGCGTCTTTGATATTAGTGAGGTGCTGAGAAACCCGGTTTCTTTAAGAAACAGGGTTTCAAAGGGCTACTTTCTGTAACTGAGAGCCGCTATAATGTAAGGTGACATCTGAAATTAGAGGGGACTTATGTCTTTCGTGGGTTTGCACACTCACAGTGATTACAGCCTGCTCGATGGAGCCAGCCAGCTGCCGCAGTTAGTGGGGCGAGCTGTGGAGTTGGGAATGCCGGCAATTGCCCTCACGGATCACGGGGTGATGTACGGGGCGATTGAGCTGCTTAAAGTCTGTCGCGGCAAAGGGATAAAGCCGATTATCGGCAATGAAATGTATGTGGTGAACAACCGAATAAAAAATGAGAGGGGGTATTACAGGCCGCACCACCAAGTTGTTTTGGCGAAAAACAACCAAGGCTATAAAAATTTGGTGAAGCTGACGACTAAATCTCACCTGACGGGCATACGAGGGAAAGGAATTATGGGCCGCCCTTGCATTACCAAAGAACAGCTGGCAGAGTACAAGGAAGGGTTAATTGTCACCAGTGGCTGTCTGGCCGGTGAACTGCCGAAGCTGATTCTGAATAACCGGCGGGAAGAGGCGAAGCAGGTGGCTGAGTGGTACAAGAAGTTATTTGGGGAAGATTATTATTTAGAAATTCAAGACCACGGCAACTGGGAAGACCGGATTGTGAATGTGGGGCTTGTGAAGATTGGGCGGGAGTTGGGAATTAAAATTGTAGCCACCAATGACTCGCACTTTACGTTTTGTACTGACGTGGAAGCTCACGACGCTTTGCTGTGCGTGCAAACTGGCAAGCTGATTTCAGAAGAAAAGCGGATGCGCTATAGCGGTACGGAATATCTGAAATCCGCTGAGGAGATGGCAAAGCTGTTCCGCGACCATTTGCCGGATGATGTGATTCAGGAGGCGATCTCCAACACTTTGGAAGTTGCCAGCAAAGTCGAACCGTACAATATAATGGGCGACACTCGCATTCCTAACTATCCCATCCCTTCTGATCACACCGCTGATACTTATGTGGAGGAACAGGCTTGGGAAGGACTGCTAGAGCGGTTAGATGTAAAATCCCGGTCGGAAATCAAGCCGGTTTACAAAGAGCGGCTGGAGTACGAGCTGAAGATGATTCAGAAGATGGGGTTTTCCAGTTACTTTTTGGTGGTGTGGGATTATATCAAATATGCCAGGGATAATGGCATTCCTGTTGGCCCTGGGCGGGGGTCGGCAGCGGGATCTCTTGTGGCGTACTCGCTGAGGATTACGAACATTGACCCGGTACATCACGGGCTGCTATTCGAGCGATTCTTGAACCCCGATCGGAAATCGATGCCAGATATTGACACGGATTTCTGTGTGAAAAAGCGCGATCGGGTGATAGAATATGTTACGGATAAGTACGGCGAAGATAAGGTGGCGCAGATTGTTACCTTTAACCGCATGACCTCTAAGGCGGTGCTGAAAGATGTGGCCCGGGTGCTGGACATTGCTTATGGGGAAGCGGACAAGATGGGTAAGCTGATTCCCGTGTCGCGGGGGAAACCGGAGAAACTCTCGGTGATGATTTCGGATGAATCGCCGGAACCGGAGTTTAAAAAAGCTTATGATAGCGAGGAAAAAGTCCGGCGGTGGCTGGATATGGCGCTGCGGATTGAGGGGACGAATAAAAGCTCTGGGGTGCACGCTGCCGGTGTGATTATTTCAGCGGTTACCCTGGATGAGATTGTGCCGCTGCAGCGGAATGAGAAAGGGGCGGTGGTCACGCAGTATCCTATGGAAGACCTGGAATCTCTGGGGCTGCTAAAAATGGACTTTCTGGGTTTAAAAAACCTGACGATGCTCCAGAAAACGGTGGATTTGATTAACAGAAAACAGCGCCTCAATATCAATCCAGAAATGCTGCCAGAGGCTGCTCTAAAAGCTCAAGAAAACTTCGCCAAGTTTAAAAAGCTGAATCAAGATGTTGAGAAAGCTTATAAAGTTTTAGAGAAAGGTGAGCTGGAAGGCATTTTTCAGCTAGAATCTTCGGGTATGCGCCAGATCGTGCGAGACTTGAAGCCATCTTCTCTGGAAGATATTTCCTCGATTTTGGCGCTCTACCGGCCCGGGCCTTTGGATGCCGGTTTGATTCCGCTGTTTATTAACCGCAAGCATGGCAGGGAGCCGATTAAATACCAGCACGAGCTGTTAAAGCCGATTCTCCAAGAGACTTATGGGGTTCTGGTTTACCAGGAGCAAATTATGAAGGTGGCCCAAGATTTGGCCGGCTACTCCTTGGGGCAGGCAGACATCTTGCGCCGGTGTTTGAGTGGCTCAACAGAGATCGTTGATTGCCAGACAGGTCGTTTAGTGACTTTAAGTGAGATTGCGGCCAAGCCCGAGTTCTGGCTGGGGAGAAAAGTTTTCTCCCTGGATGTACAGACTCAGAAGATAACTCAGCAGCCCATTACCGAAATTCATCCGAATGGGGTTCGGGATGTCTGGGAGGTGACAACCAAAACCAACCGCAAAATTAAAGCGACAGACGACCATCTTTTCTATACGCTTTTGGGATGGAAGCCTCTCAAGGCTTTCCGAGTTGGCGACCGCATCGGTTTAGCAAAGACACTCCCTATCGCGCACGCGAGCGATATCCCAGAGGCTCAAATTAAGCTGGCTGCAGCCCGCCATCGAGTCGGCAATTTTGCTGTTGATTTCCAGCACACACAGTTGATGGCTATCGCCGATTCGGAGGTGTTCTGGGATGAGATTGCTTCCATTGAATATGCCGGCAAGGAAGAAGTCTTCGACCTGACGATTGCTGAAACCCATAATTTTATAGCCGGGGACTTTATCGCCCACAATTGCATGGGGAAGAAGAAGCCCGAAGAGATGCAAAAGCAGCGGGAGCTTTTCCTGGACGGGGCGGCAAAAAATGGGATCAAACGCGCCATAGCGGAAGATTTGTTCGAGCAAATGGTGAAGTTCGCGGAGTATTGCTTCAACAAGTCCCACTCCACGGCTTACGCCTATGTTACCTATCAAACCGCCTATCTTAAAGGGAATTATCCGGTTGAGTACATGGCGGCGCTGCTGACGTCTAACAGTGAAGACCAGGATAAGGTGAAGAAATACATCGCCAACTGCTTTAGTTCGGGAATTGAGGTGGAGCCGCCGGATATTAATCGCTCTGAGGTGGGGTTCACGCCGCTGACGCCGGAGGAGCGCAAAATTATATTTGGGCTGTCCGCAGTTAAAAATCTGGGTGAGGGAGCGATAGAGTGTATTTTGAAGGCGCGGAATAAGGGAGGAGCGTTTAAGTCTCTGGCGGATTTGTGCGACCGGGTAGATTTGCGCACGGTCAATAGCCGCGCTCTGGAATCTTTGATAAAATGCGGTGCGCTGGACAAGCTCAACCCCAACCGGCAGCAATTAATCGAATACCTGAAGCTCGTGATTCCTTGGGCGCAAAACCGGGCGAAAGACAAAGAAGTTGGTCAGGGCAATTTACTTGACCTGCTGGGCGCTATGGCGGCGGCTTCAGGAGGCAGCCAGGGTTTTGAATCCACCCCAAAGGCCAAGCCGGTTGAGGATTTTCCCCAGAAGGAAAAGTTGAAGTTTGAAAAAGAACTGCTGGGCTTCTATGTGTCCGACCACCCCCTGAAATTCGCGCAGAAAGCCGCCAGCCACCTGCGTATTGAGACGGTCAGTCTCAGCCAGCTGGACGCGAAGCAGGGGAAAACCGTCAGCGCGATCGTGATGCTGACAGACGTGAAGACGATCGCGACTAAGAAAGGCGAGCGGATGGCGCGTCTGCAAATCGAAGACTTGAAAGGGAAAGCTGAAGCTGTCGTTTTTCCCAAAGCTTACGAACAGATTAGCGAATTCTTGGTGACAGACGAGCCTGTAGTCATCTCAGGCAGAGTGGAGAAGCAAGACGATCGAACCCAGCTGCTTGTGGAGGACCTGAAGCGCATCGATCTGGAAGGCGGGAAGATCGTAGAATCGAAGGCTCAGGGAGTAAAAGACTCGGACTCGCCTCCCACCGGCACCTCTGTGCGAAAAGCTGCCGAAATGCTGGGTTTTGCGCCGGTCAGTCTCAGCGAGATCGACAAGCACAAGGGGAAAGCAGTCTTCTGCGCTGTGACGCTGACAAAAGTTAAGCAGATAGTGACCAAAAATGGCGAGGACATGGCGTTCCTGCAACTCCAGGACCCCGACAGTGAAGCGGAAGCGGTTGTTTTTCCCCGGACTTACGGGAGTGTTGCCTCCTCTCTGGTAACAGACGCCTCTCTGCTGATCTGGGGGAAAGTGGAGGAGCGCCAGGATAAAACCCAGGTGATTGTTGACAAGGCAGTGCGGATTGAACCGGCTCAGTTCGTGACGCTGGAACTGACGCCGCAGCTGGTGCTTAATAAGGAAAAAGTCAGCAACCTGCAGACGATTTTGGAAGAATACTCAGGGGAGAAAGATAAGCCAAAAGTGCCGGTGATAGCCACTGTTGCCGGTCAGCGCCCCCGTGAGGCGATTCGCTTCGGACACGAATTCTGGGTGCAAGACTGCCAAAGCGCTGTAGACCGGCTCAATGCCAATGGGTTTCCCGCCCGTATTTCTGGGAGTGCCGGTGCGCCTGCGCCGGTAGAGAAGCCGGCAGAGGAAATCGACTTTTGAGCAGTAGGGTGCGTTTCCCCCGGAAACGCACCCCACCTTCTCATAAAGTAGGGTGCGTTCCTCCCAGGAACGCACCCCACTCAAGCATTATTTTCCTCTTTGAGCGTTACCGCTAGCCGAAATCCCAGGGCGTCCAGCAACTCTACCAGGGTGTAAATTTCTGAGCCGCCGGTTTCGGACAGCATTTTGTCGAGTTTCTCCCACTTCTGTTTGGCTGACTGCGAAAGACTGTCCATCCGGAGGCGAGCATCGACAACCTTTTTAAGCGCGTTTCGTAGCAATTCAGGCTCGGGTTCTTTTTCTTCTAAGATAGCTTCGATAAAGCCAGCGGCGTGTTCTCGATCTTTGAGAGATTCAATCAGAAACTCTCGATAGCTATCACTGGTTGGCATTTTCACGGCTTTCATAGTCTCTCCAGTATTCCTTAGCTTTGCTAATGTCTTGTTCTTGAGTGCTTTTATCCCCGCCACACAGGAGAAGCACAATCACTGTTCCCACTTGTCCAAAGTAGACCCTGTAACCAGGGCCACAATCAATTCTAAGTTCAAAGACTCCTTGTCCAACTGAACGATAGTCTCCCACATTTCCTAGCTCAACTCGCTCAAGCCTTGCCTCAATCTTAACTCGGGCTTTGGCATCTCGGAGGGAATAGTACCACTCTAAGAAAGGAATTCTGCCATCTGGCTTAATGTAACGTCGAATCTCCCTGGGTTGTGCTTCCACGATCTTATTATAAGCGTGTCAGGGCTTATTCTACTTGACTGTGACCGCGACGTGCAATCCCAGCGCCTCCAGCAAGTCTGCCAGGGTGTAAGTTTCTGAGCCAAAGATGTTTGTAAACTCGCCCTTACCCAGTGGAAGTAAGGGCATCGGTGGGGCTGAAGCCCAACTGCGAACTTTTGGGCCAGGGATCTCGGTTACTTGTGTGTATACCCGTCTCTCAGCGGTTTTTACTCCCCTTGCCAAATCTTAACCGTCTTGTCCCAACTCCCACTCACCAAACGGGTGCCATCGGGACTGAATGCCAGCGAAGTAACCGGCCCAGAATGCCACCTCAAACTGTACAGCAATTGCCCATTTTGCAACTCCCACAGCTTGATAATACTGTCCCGACTCCCACTAGCAAATGTCTCCCCATCCGGACTGATCGCCACCGCCTGCACCCATGACGGATGCGAGAGCGTGTACAGCACTTTCCTGGCACCCACATCCCAAATTTTTACGGTTTTGTCCTCACTGCCACTTGCGAGTCTCTTGCCATCGGGACTGAACGCCAAAGAGCGAACTGAGGCGGAATGACTCGCGAAGGTGTCAGTCAGAAGACCATCTCTTAAATCCCACAGTTTGATGCTGTGATCGTCATACCCACCCCCACTGGCGAGGGTGTTTCCATCCGGACTGATGGCGAGGGCTTCCACATAGCCGGTGTGCCCGATTAGGGTTCCAATTGGGCTGCCGGTTGCCAATTCCCACAGCTTTATGCTATTATCAAAACAGCCACTGGCGAGAAATTTACCGTCCGGGCTGATGGCCAGAGAAATCACATATCCCGAATGGCCGGTGAGCGTTTTTCTCAGATTGCCACTGCCAATTTCCCACAGCTTAACTGTGCTGTCTAAACTGCCGCTGGCCAGGGTTTTGCCATCGGGACTGATGGCGAGGCAACTCACCCAGCCGGTGTGCGCTGTCAGCGTTCCCAGCAGGTTGCCGGTTTCCAAATGCCACAATTTGATGGTCTTGTCGTAACTGCAACTGGCGAGGGTTTTGCTATCTGGACTGATGGCGACGCCTATGACATAATTTGTGTGGCCGGTGAGGGTGTGAGCGCACCGCCAAGTCAGGGGCGGCGCGGACTGAATCTTGGTGCTTGCCGGCTGAAATTTGGTGAGTTTAGGTTGCGGATTGCCGGTTTGCGTTCCGGAAATTGTGGCTCCAGAAATTGCCGGCCCCCAGTAAATGTCTGCGATCGCTTCCTCCGCTGACTGGTAGCGATCGCTCACCCAGTCTTGCAGCAGTTTGTCTATCACTTTCCCCAAGCGTTCGCTAACCGTTCTCCCCTGTTCTATCAGCTTATTTCGCCACAGCCACCGCCCTTTCATCGGATCGTGAAGTTCGTCGGGTGCGGTATCCGTCAGCAGGTGAATGCACGTCACGCCCAAACTGTAAAGGTCACTTGCGGGATAGGCTTTTCCGCCTCGCAGCTGCTCAATCGGCGCGTAACCTTCCGTGCCCAATTTGGTGCCGGTTTTAATCAAAACGCTGCCGGTTAATTGCTTGGCAACACCAAAATCAATCAGCACTAATTTGCCGTCAGTCTGGCGGCGCAGGATATTCTCTGGCTTAATATCCCGGTGAATCACCTGTTTGGAGTGGATGTACTTGATCACCGGCAGCAAATCCAGCAACAATTCTTCTACCTTCTCCCCACTAAACGCCCCTCCCTCTTCCAACTCCTGCAACAAATTCTGCCCATCAATAAACTCTTGCACCAAATACAGCCGCCCCTCTTCTTCAAAATCGGCAAACAGGGTGGGTATCTGCGGGTGATCTCCCAGCTGCAGCAGCTGTTTCGCCTCCTGGGCGAACATTTCCGTTGCTTTTTCCAGCAGCCCGCGATTTTGCTGCACTTGCGACAGCGGCAAAAATTGCTTAATCACGCAGTCAGCGTCCAGCCGGTCGGCATCAGAGGCGATGAAGGTTCTGCCGAATCCCCCCTCGCCCAGCAGCTTTATCGCACAGTAGCGATCTTTCAGTTGCAGCTTTGAGCCACAACTCTGGCAGAACACTTTCTCGTCAGGATTCAGCGGATTCTGGCAATAAGGATTCAGGCAATATATCATATCTAGGTGGGAAATATAGTCTGATTTTATATTTTAAATTTTGGATGCCCGGATTTGGGATTGAAAACTGGGCTCTCTCCCCTCGTTCCCCGGGAAGTTGAGATAGATAGTATTTTTTCCGCACGACGCAACCCCCTTGATGTCTGGATTTTCAATTCCATTATCCAAAATCTAAAATCTAAAATTGATATTAGCTTTCGCCGAGATACTCTGATTTGAGCGACTCCAATTCCGCATCTATGTCAGAACCGGCAAATTTACTTTTCCCCTGCGGCGATTGAGCGCCACCGGCGGGCGGCTTTACCGGCGGCGCTGGCGGGGGTGCCGGTTGTGCCTGACTGACCTGAGTTTTCACAGACGCCAGTTCCGCCGCAATCATATCAATATTGTGCGCGGGCGCTTGACTTTTTGTGTGAGATGTGCTAATGGGGGGAGGCAGCTGAGTTGCAGGCGGCGGGGGTGGGGGTGCCGGGGTTGCCGGGGTGACTTTGGGGACTGCCGGTGGGTGCCGGATGCCGATTTTTGCGGGATTGAGTTCCAGCAGCACTTCCGCCGCTGACTGATATCTGTCTCTCACCGAGTATTGCAGCATTTTGTCCAAAATTTCCCCCAAGCGAGGGCTGACGGCTTTACCGCTTTTGGCCAGCTTTTCTCGCCAGATCCACTCGCCTTCCAGCGGGTCAAACAAATCGTCAGGTCCAGTCGCCGTCTGCAGCACCAGGCAAGTCACCGCCAAACTGTAAAGGTCGCTTGCGGGATATGCCGCACCGCCGCGCATTTGCTCCATTGGCGCGTAACCTTGGGTGCCGGCACGAGTGCCGGTGGAGGCGAGTGCCGTACCGGCAGCTTGGGAGGCGACGCCGAAATCCACCAGCACCAGCTGGTCATTTTTCCGCCGGCGCAGTATATTCTCTGGCTTGATGTCGCGGTGAATCACCTTGTGCTCGTGGATAAATTGCAGCACCGGCAGCAGGTCTTCGAGCAGCTGGCGAATCTGTAGCTCGCTGAAAGCCCCTCTGTCGCGCAACTCCTGCAGCAAATTCGGCCCATCGATAAACTCCTGCACCAGATACAGTCGCTTGTCTTGCTCAAAATAGGCCAGCAGGTCTGGAATTTGCGGGTGTTCGCCCAGTTCGTACAGCCGCACCGCCTCGCGGTTGAAGAGTTCCGTAGCTTTCTGCAATGCGGTAGTGCCTTGAAATTGGGGAAAAAATTGCTTGATAACGCAGGCAGAGTTGAGCCGGTCTTCATCCACCGCCAAGAAAGTGCGGCCAAATCCCCCTTCCCCGATCTGGCGGATAGCGCGGTAGCGATCCTTGAGCGGCATCCGGCAGCCGCAAGCTTGGCAAAACCTTGCATCCTCAGGATTCTGGGGGTTTGGGCAGCTGGGATTGAGGCAATAAGTCATACCGGCAACAGGGAGCGACACTTGTATCTATTGTGCCTTCTAGGACGGCGATCTTGCCTTTGTGTCTTGGGCATGGGGCTTCTGGCATGGGGTCGAAGCGCATCTGCGAGCGTGCGAGCGTGCGAGCGTGCCCTCGCCGGCTGCCCCCTAACCGCTAAGGAACCCAGCGGTAGATTTTAATGGTCTTGTCGGAACTGCCACTGACGATCATCTTGCCATCGGCGCTAACTGCCACGGCATTCACAGCTCCTACATGGCCTGAGAAAGTGCCGAGCAGTTTGCCGGTGGCTGTGCTCCACAACTTGACCGTCTGGTCGCGGCTGGCGCTGACCAGGATACTGCTCACAGTGCTGAAGGCCACGGAATTCACCATGTCCAGATGGCCTGAGAGCCGGTGCACCAAAGACCCCAGTGGGCGTCCCTGCGGGTCTGGGGTTATCTGCCAGAGCTTGACCGTCCGGTCTTTACTGCCGCTGGCGAGCAGTTTCCCATCCGGACTGATGGCCACAGAATTCACCGAGTTGAAATGCCCAGAGAGGGTGCTCAACAGCTCGCCGGTGGCTGTGTTCCAAAGATGGATCTTGTTATCCAGACCGCCGCTGGCCAGGAGCTGCCCATTGGGACTGAAGGCCACGGACTTGACCATGCCGGAACGACCGCCGAGGGTGCGCGTCGGGTAGCAGAGAGTGTCGCTCTTGATGCTGGAGATCTGCCAGAGCTTGACGGTTCTGTCCTCACTGCCACTGGCTACGATTTGGCCATCTGGGCTGATGGCGACGGCATTGATATCCCTCAAATGCCCTGTGAGATCGGCCTGCAAGCTGCCGGTGCCGGTGTGCCACAGCTTGATCTTGCCGTCATCGCTACAGCTGGCCACAATCTGGCCATCGGGACTGATAGCCACGCAATTGACGGCGTTTAAATGCCCAAACAGAGTGTGCAGCAGTTCGCCGGTGTTTAAATTCCAGACCTTTACGGTGTCGTCGAGACTGCCGCTGGCCAGGATAAGGCCATTGGAGCTGATGGCGACTGATGTCACCCAAGAGGAATGGCCGGTGAGCGTGTGGGCGCATTTCCAGCCGCGCGTTTTGGGCTTGGATGTCGGTGTGGGTGGGG
>JALOOK010000040.1 GCA_025454445.1 Oscillatoria sp. Prado101
CCTGGAATATCTGCAAATCTTTCTTGACTGCTTGGCGGGGGTGCTAAACCTTGGCTTCTTTTGTAAGGCAGCAATTTTCATCTGGGGTGGGAAGGGCCCCCACGAGGTTAAGATAGATAGGGGTGAGGGCTTTTTGGGGGCTGCGGCGATTCAAAAAAAATTAAAGCCACTCGGCAGGCTTACTGAGGGGGATTTGTGATAATATCTATCTTTAGGAAGATAACTCTGAGAATGCCAGATACCAAAAACGATGATATGGCTGAGCTTTCTAGGCAAAATTGACAGTGACTGGGACTGTCTCCTTCAGAAGTAGGAGCGAACCCTTCGCCCCTACCGCTCCCTGCAACCGTCAATCCCTTTTTAAACGAAGGCGCTGTCGCCTTGCCGAGCGGGCACTTCTTTGATTGAGGAGCGGCGGCGTCAGATGAGCGAGCGCAACGGTGCTTTCTCTCGCCAATTCTCTCGCCAGAGAGAAGTCAGCACGAGCGCTCACCCCAACGGGAAAAAGCGACTGTATTGCCCACCGAATCTCAAAAAGCAGGTGTATATGATTATTGGCATAGAAAAGGACATCACCCACACCATGAAGCCAGAATTAGAATCCGCTGAGTTCCTTGGGCAACAGGGAGCGACAGGCGCTGAAGCGAGGTCAGAAGTTGCGCTCAAAGAAAGTGAGGAGCGATTGAGGTTAGCGTTGTCAACCGCCGGGCTGGGTTACTGGGACTGGAATCTTCTCACCAATAGAGTGATTTTGTCTGAAAAATGCGGACAGATATTTGGCCGCAGTTTGGAAAACTTTGGGGGAACCGCTGAAGCTTTGCTGTCATGGGTTTATCCAGAAGATCGCGAATCACTTGCGCTAGGGTTTGCCGGCGCTATTGAGGCGGGGGCGGACTGCGAAGCAGAATTTCGCCTTGTCTGGGCTGACGGGAATATCCGCTGGATAAAAACTAAAAGCCAAGTTTTATGTGAGCCAACCGGCAAGCCGGTGCGGATGCTGGTAACTGTCATGGATATCACCCACCGCAAGGGGGAGAAGGAGGCGCTGCGAGAGGCGAACACGCGGATATCAAATATTCTGGAAAGCATTACTGATGCCTTTTTGGCCGTGGACAAAGAGTGGCGGTTCACCTACGTTAATCAGCAAGGGGCGCAACTTTTGCAAAAACCTGCAACAGAACTTATGGGTAATAACCTGTGGGAGGTGTTTCCAGAGGCGGTTGGCACAGCGTTTTATAAAAACTATTGCCAAGCGATGGCGACGGGTGTGCCGGCCCACTTTGAAGAATTTTACCCCCCACTCAATCTGTGGTGTGAAGTGCACGCCTATCCTTCCCGAGATGGAATTTCCATTTATTTTAGAGACATCAAAGAGCGCAAGCGTGCGGAAGAACAAATCAAGTTCCAAGCCAATGTTTTGTCGCAAGTGAGCGATGCGGTTATGGCGGTCGATTTGGAGAAGCGCATCACTTATTGGAATAAAGGGGCGGAGCGGCTGTACAGCTGCAAGTCCGAGGAGGTTATGGGCCGGTCTGTGCGAGAATGCTATCAGTACAGCTGGATTAAACCAGAGGATGAGCGGGAGATGCAGAACTCTCTAGCGGAGACGGGAACTTGGCACGGCGAGGTGATTCACACCAAAAACAGCGGTGAAAAAATCTGTGTCGAGCTATCAGCCTGTGTCCTGAAAGATGAAACCGGCAGTGAAATCGGCTCACTGGCTGTAATCCGGGACATCACCCAGCGCGTGCGCATGGAGGAGGCGCTGAGGCTGAGCGAGCAGCGCTTCGCTGTGGCGCTGCAAAATTCACCGATTGTCGTTTTCAATCAAGACAAAGACCTTCGCTACACCTGGGTGTACAATCCAAAGTTCGGCTACGTCGCCAACGAGATTTTAGGAAAGACGGAGGCTGACCTCATAAATTCTGAAGACGCCGCCCATCTTACTGAGATTAAGCGGCGAGTGCTGGAAACTGGTATTGGGACGCGAGCGGAAGTAGCGCTGCGAGCCCGTCGAGAGCAAGAGTTTTCTTACTACGACCTGACCGTTGAGCCGCTGCGCGACGAATATGGTAATATTGTGGGAATTACGGCCTCTGGAACGGACATCAGCCAGCGCAAGCAGATGGAAGCGGAGCGGGAACGCCTGCTCAAACAGGAGCGAGCCGCTCGCGCTGAAGCGGAAACAGCCAACCGGATTAAGGATGAGTTTCTCGCCATTCTCTCCCACGAATTAAGGACGCCTATGACTCCAATTTTGGGCTGGAGCAAACTTCTCCGCACCCTGAAGTTTGATGAAGCGAAGACCGCTCACGCCCTGGAAACGATTGAGCGCAACGCCAAGTTGCAGTTACAGCTGATTGAAGATTTGCTGGATGTTTCGCGCATTCTTCGCGGCAAGCTGTGCTTGAATTTATGTCCGGTTGACTTGGCTGGAATCCTGAAGGCGGCGATCGAAACGGTGCGTTTGCAGGCTGAGGCGAAATCGATTCAGATTCTGCCGGCGCTCTCTGCCACCGGCTGCAAGGTTTTCGCAGATCCTAACCGCTTGCAGCAAGTGGTGTGGAATTTGCTGACGAATGCGATTAAGTTCACACCTTCTGGGGGGCGGGTGGAAATCCGGCTGTGCGCAGCCGATGGGCACGCGCAAATCCAAGTCAGCGATACGGGTAAGGGCATCAGCCCAGATTTTTTGCCCTTCGTTTTTGATTATTTCCGTCAAGCGGATAGCAAGACAACGAGGAACCAAGGCGGGCTGGGTTTGGGGCTGGCAATTGTCCGCCAGCTGGCAGAACTTCACGGGGGATCTGTGAGAGCGGAAAGTCCGGGAGAAGGGCTGGGAGCAACTTTTACAGTGACGCTACCCCTGCTCGAAGAAAACACGGGCGATCTAGCGCCTGGGATTCTGGAAAGTGGCGAGCCAAATTCTTCCTGGCGGCTCGACGATCTGCGGGTGCTGCTGGTGGATGATGAAGCTGATACCCGCGAGGTAATCGCTTTCACACTCAAACAGTACGGTGCGCGAGTGCGTGCTGTCGCTTCCGCAGCGGCTGTGCTGGAAGAAATCGCACTCTGGAAACCAGATTTGCTGCTCAGCGATATTGGCATGCCGGAAATGGATGGCTACATGCTAATTCGTAAAATAAGAGCTCTTCCGCCAGAGGGCGGGGGGCAAATACCGGCAATCGCACTGACGGCTTATGCGGGAGAAACTAACCGGGAGCTGATCATTTCCGCCGGCTTCCAGAAACACATTACCAAGCCGGTGGAGCCGATACAGCTGGCGGCGGCAGTTGCTGAGCTCGCAAAAAAATGAAAGCCACTGAAAGGGAGGAGCTGCGAGATCGAAGGATGGAGCTGCGAGCTCGAAGGGTGGAGCTGCGAGCTCGAAGGGTGGAGCTGCGAGCTCGAAGGGCGGAGCTGCGAGCTCGACACTTGTAGAGACGCGAGATGTCGCGTCTCTACTGGTGGGGTGCGTGATGCTTTAGACGCTTGGCGGTTAAAACCGCAGTTATACAGACAAAACCCGCGCAGGTGGGTTTTAGCGGATTTTCCGTCCGCCAAGGGGCAGACTTTGTTTGTAAGTGCCGATTTGAGATAAGCTGTGTTACGGTGTTTGTGACGATTCAACATGGCAACGATTAACGATAACTACCTAAAGCTGAAAGCCGGCTACCTGTTTCCTGAAATTGCTCGCCGGGTGAGTGCCTTCGCCGAGGCTAATCCTGAGGCAAAAATTATTCGGCTGGGCATTGGCGATGTCACGGAACCCTTGCCAGAAGCCTGCCGTGCGGCGATGATTAAAGCGGTGGGAGAAATGGGCGACCGCGCTACGTTCAAAGGGTATGGCCCAGAACAAGGCTACGCTTGGTTGCGGGAGAAAATTGCGGCTCACGACTTCCAGGCGCGGGGGTGCGAGATTGACGCATCGGAAATTTTTATCTCCGACGGTTCCAAGTGCGACACCGGCAACATTCTCGACATCTTTGGCGATCATAACACGATCGCCGTTACCGATCCGGTTTATCCGGTGTATGTGGACACCAACGTGATGGCGGGGCATACGGGTCTTGCCAATGAAAAGGGCGAGTTTGAGGGCTTGGTTTATCTGCCGGTGACGGCGGAGAACAACTTCACGGCTTCTCTTCCCTCCCAGAAAGTCGATTTGATTTATTTGTGCTTTCCCAATAACCCCACGGGAGCAACCGCGACGAAGGATCGCCTGAAGGCGTGGGTGGATTATGCCAAAGCGAATGGCTCGATCATTTTCTTTGATGCGGCTTACGAAGCTTTCATTACTGAGCCTGATATTCCCCATTCTATTTACGAGATTGAAGGGGCGCGGGATTGCGCGATTGAGTTTCGCTCCTTCTCGAAGACTGCAGGGTTTACCGGCACTCGCTGCGCGTTCACGGTTGTGCCGAAAACGCTGACGGCGAAAGCTTCTGACGGTTCGGATACGCAACTGTGGAAGCTGTGGAACCGCCGGCAGTCTACCAAGTTCAATGGCGTGTCTTATATCGTGCAGCGGGCGGCGGAAGCGGTGTACTCGGAAGAAGGGCGGGCGCAAGTTAAGGCGCTGGTCAGTTTTTATCTGGAAAATGCTAAAATTATCCGGGAGGAGTTGACAGCTGCCGGTCTGGCGGTGTATGGTGGTGTTAATGCGCCTTATGTGTGGGTGAAAACGCCCAACGGTTTGTCGAGTTGGGATTTCTTCGATAAGTTGCTGCACAGCTGCAATGTGGTGGGCACGCCCGGTTCTGGTTTTGGGGCTGCCGGTGAGGGTTACTTCCGCATTTCCGCGTTTAACAGCCGGGAGAATGTGGAAGAAGCGATGAAGCGGATTGCCGAGAAGTTTAAGGCTTAGGGCGAGCAGTTTTAGGTATCGTAAGGTTGTGGCCGGCAGTGCCGGCCCAACTGCGCTAAACTAGAAAGGAAGATTTTGGCAAATCTGAAAGCTATGACAGATCAACAATTGCTGGAGCGAATTGTCCTCAATCCGAAAGTGATGGCAGGAAAACCTGTGATTAGAGGAACCCGTTTGAGCGTTGAGTATATCTTGAACCTCCTCGCGCATGGCGCAACCGTTGCAGAAATCCTGGAAGAATACGAAGGTCTTTGTGCGGAAGATATTCAAGGTTGCATTTTATTTGCCAGTCAGGTCGAATACAGCGTTCATGCCTCTGACAGTGGAGACGGCTTAGATGCGCTTTCTAGTAGATGAATGTACGGGACAAGCGGTTGCCATTCTTTTGCTGGGGATCTACAGCTGACCGTTGGCGAGCTATTTGGCAGGCTGCTAGAATGACAGCAGTGGGGTGCGTTATTAACAATTCCGCCGGTTTGGGGGTGCCGGTGAGGGTTACTTCCGGGACAGTAGTGTGTGTTCCATCTCCGTGCGCCACCCTTACTCTACAAATAGCTTTCCATTTGGAAAGCCCCCTACTACTGGTGTGCTTGTGTAATTAGCGTTGGATAGTGATATGATGGTGAAAGATGTGCCGGTGGAGAGCAAATGAACCAGCGTTGCCTAAGCCACCACCGCAACTTGATTGCTTGACAAAACGTAAATATGGCTTCCACTTTCCCGATGCTTTATATCGATGTCTTCCTAACTTGCCAGAATGCCATCCTCAATGGCGTCTTGATAACCCGCCAGAACAGGAGGGATAAGGAGTATCACTTTCAGGATTGGTTCAAAGACAGGCTCACCAGTTTGCAGGCTACCATTCCCTTTAACTTCGAGCAACCCGGTAGAAACACTTATCCAGACTTCCGGATTGTACAAAATCCTGAAGGTTATGAAATTAAAGGCTTGGAATATCCAGGCAGGTATAAGGACTACGACAGCAATAGTCAAGTTCCAAGAGGTTATCACAATGGCATGACGGTCTTTTATGTTTTTGGAAGATATCCAAAGAACGCTGGGTCAGAGTATCCAGTCAATGATTTAGTTATCTGTCACGGCGATTTTCTTAATGCTGACCGCAGCTACGTTCATAAAAACAAAAGCTTTAGAGGTTTCGGAAGCTACGGCGACATTTTAATCCGAGACATAAAAATGTATGTTGCGCCTACCCCCTTCGGCTTATTGAATGGTGTGGAATCCCTGATAACGCTGATACTGCCAGCCGATTATCCTGTCGATAACCGCCTAGTGCCTGTCGGTCGATTTAGCAGAGTTGAGGTCACTCAAATGGTAGTAGGCTATTCCTTAGACATGCAGACTAACACTATCCACCCCCAGTTTATCCCAAATCCATCAGCCGGCACTGTCCATGATTTCATAGCTTACCGCCCTGCAATTCTACAGACCATCAATGCTTTGGGACAAGCCGTTAAGATGAAATCGACAGGTGAGCAAGAAGACGCGCTACAGGAAGCAGAAGAAGAAATCAATCTAGATGAACAGGATGGAGTCAATTAAGCGATGAAAAGAAAAAAAGAATTGTCAGAGTCAGGGCGGCAGCTGGCACTGGATCTCAATTTCTCTCCAGCAGGCTCCCTAATAGAAAGTCATTCCAGCGAGAGAAAAGCGATAGAAGAGGATAGCTTTCCCTTTGAACATATCAGTGAAATAGCTGAACTGGAAAGCTGGCGCAAGGAAATCAACAGACCCCTCTATTATATACATAAATGGTGGGCCAGAAGACTGGGCTCCGTATTCCGCGCCATCATTCTTTCTACCTTTGCTCCAAAAGGTTCTGATATCCTTAGCTTGTTTTATAAACCGGCAAGCCTGAATGGAGTCAAAGTTTTTGACCCCTTCATGGGAAGCGGCACGACTGTTGGAGAAGCCATCAAACTGGGCGCAATAGCCATTGGACGCGATATTAATCCGGTCGCTTATTTTACGGTCAAAAATGCTTTAATCAAGAAAGACCGGCAGCGCCTTATCGAAACTTTTGAAACTCTCCGAAAGTCTGTAGCATCCCCGCTTCAAAGCTATTACACGACTCTCCTAGATAGCGGTGAGATGGCTGCGGTTCTTTACTATTTTTGGGTGAAATGGCTGCCTTGCCCTGCGTGCCGGCGTCCGGTTGATCTGTTTTCATCATATATCTTTGCAAAGCACGCCTACCCAAATAGGTTTCCGGAAGCTCAGGCTGTCTGCCCAGAATGTGGAAATGTAAGCGCAATTCACTGCGCTGCAACAAGCGTCACTTGTCAAAGCTGCAAGTCCATTTTTAACCCCCAGGTGGCACCAGTGAGAGGTCAGAAAGCGACTTGCAAGCATTGCGCTCATACCTTCTCGATTCTTAAAGCAGTTAAAGAGCGTGACAAGCCGCCAGAACACCGGATGTACGCTAAGTTAGTGCTGCTTAAGGACGGGTCAAAGCAGTATTTACCTATTAACGAGTGGGACATAAACCTTTATGAAAATGCCAAAAACGAACTGAAAACCCGCGAAAAGGCTTACCCATTTGTTGCCATAAAGCCCGGTTACAATACAGACCAGGTGCTTAATTACTGTTACCGGTACTGGCATGAGATGTTTAATCACCGGCAGCTCTTGTGCCTGAGTGTGTTGGCGGAACAGATACGGCTGATTGAGGATGCAAATGTGCGGGAGTTGTTCGCATGCCTGTTCTCCGGATGCCTGGAATTCAATAATTTGTTTGCCTCATACAAAGGAGAGGGAACCGGCGCAGTGCGGCACATTTTTTCTCACCACATTTTAAAGCCAGAGCGCACCCCCCTAGAAGCCAACCTCTGGGGCACACCAAAAAGCTCAGGTTCATTTTCAACCCTTTTTGAAAGCCGCATCCTTAGGGCTGTAGATTACAGTGAAAAGCCCTTTGAAATAAAACCCAGACAGAGAAAGACAAAAATAGAGGCGGAAAAAATTTATGGCCTATCGCCCGCCACCGGCACTGAAATCGCCAATCATTTTTGTGAGCTGAGTGAGGCTAAGCCCGTTTATCTTTCCTGCGGAGATTCGGCGGTCACAGACATCCCTACAGAGAGCGTAGATGCTGTCATCACCGACCCCCCTTTCTTCGATAATGTTCACTACTCAGAGTTAGCAGATTTTTTCTATGTTTGGCAGCGCTATATACTTCAAAATAGCGTGTCCGGCAATGACACAACTCGTCACCCGAATGAAGTCCAGTGCGCTGACGCTTTAGTTTTTGCCGACCGGCTGCAACGGGTGTTTTCTGAATGTCACCGCGTTCTGAAGCCAGAGGGGTTGCTAGTTTTTACCTATCACCACTCAAAAACCGATGGATGGCGTGCGATTTTAAGCGCTTTAGTCAGGGCGGGTTTTGCGACTGTCGCCACCCACCCTATCAAGTCAGAAATGTCTGTGGCGACACCGAAAAGTCAAGCAAAACAGCCAATCGATATTGATGTTATCATTGTGTGCGGTAAGAGAGACAGGGTAGAGCTAAAAGACAGTCTGGCAAATGCTTTGGAGTCAGCCGCCCGGAATACAGCCAGTCAAGTGAGCCGGTTTAACGCCCACCGGCGGTATTTGAGCGAGAACGATGTGCTAGTTGTTTACATGGCGCAACTTCTAAAGCCCCTCTCCGCACACCCACAAATTGAAACAGCCTTAGATTGGCTTGAGGAAAAACGCAGCCAAATCCAGCACCATATTAAGGACTCACACGCGCAACAAAGCCTCTCATAAAATCAATCAGAGAGAAAGCCACCCAGTAGTAGCGCTCTCTCCCTTGGCGTCCTTGGCGTCTACCCTACGGGAAGCCGCTCCGCGTCTATGGCGGTTCAAACAAAAAAACTATCTCCCCTCCCCAATCCCCTGACAGAGATTGCCATCCCCAGACTTATTCTTCAAATAGTCGCGCAGCCAATAGCAACCGCGCCGAATCAAACTGTCCAGATCCAAACTATCCACGCGCCAGAGAATCACAGTTTTGTCCCTGCTAGCCAAAGCGAGAGTTTGGCCGTCCGGGCTAAAACTCACATTATTAACAACATCATCTTGCTCCAGAGTAGACGCCAAAGTGCCGTCAGTGCGCCAGACTCTCACTTTCTTGTCCGTACTGGCAGAAGCAAGAATCTCAGGGTTCGGGCTGAAACTGACACTAATGACGCTCTCAGGGTGCAAAAGAGTATTCAGCAGAGTGCCATCAGTGCTCCAGAGTTTGACAGTCTTGTCCGCACCGGCAGACGCGATCCGATCCCCATCGGGGCTGAAACTGACACTCTTCACTTTATCCCCATGCGAGAGAGTGCGCAGCAAAGTGCCGTCAGTGCGCCAAAGTTTGACCGTTTTGTCATCACTAGCGGAAGCCAAAATCTTGCCATCCGGGCTGAAACTGACGCTATTGACTCGCTTTCCGTGAGACAGCGTATGGAGCAAAGTGCCGTCAGTGCGCCAGAGTTTAACTGTTTTGTCATCACTAGCAGAGGCCAAAATGCCGGTGCGGCTAAAGCTGACACTATTAACAAGGTCGCTGTGTGAGAGGGATTTTAGCAGAGTGCCGTCACTGCGCCAGAGTTTGACCGTTTTGTCATCACTGGCAGAAGCCAAAATCTTGCCATCCGGGCTGAAACTGACACTGGTAACAATCTCGTCATGCGGAATAGTGAGTAGCAGACGACCGTCTTTGTTCCAGAGTTTAACAGTTTGGTCGTAACTCGCCGATGCAATCGCTTTGCCATCCGGGCTGAAACTGACACCATAAACCCAGTCGCTGTGCGAGAGAGTTTTGAACACAGGAGTGCTGTCCGGACTCCACAATTTTACCGTATCGTCCTCACTAGCGGTGGCAATAGTTTTGCCGTCGGGGCTAAAACTCAAGGCCCAAATAAAGCCTTGGTGCCCCCGGAAAGTTTTCAGCAAGCCCCCATCCACGCTCCATAGTTTAACAGTGCGGTCACGGCTCACCGAGGCCAGAGTCTGGCCATCGGGGCTGAAACTCACATCCACAACCCAGTCACTGTGCCCTTTGAGAGTGTTGAGCAATTTGCCCTCCAAGTTCCAGAGTCTGACGGTGTTGTCCGCAGAAGCAGAAGCCAACTTTTTCCCGTCAGGGCTAAAGCTCACTTTATAGACGCCTTCAGTATGCCCCGTGAGGGTTTTCAAGACTTTGCCCTTCAAACTCCAGAGTTTAACAGTGCCGTCGAGACTCGCAGAGGCGAGGGTATTGCCTTGAGGGCTGAAACTCACATCCGCAACATCATCCCCATGCCCCTTGAGGGTGGTTATCAAGCGTCCGTTCAAGTTCCAGAGTTTGATGGTCTTGTCTCCAGAAGCAGAGGCAATGGTTTTCCCGTCGGGGCTGAAACTGACGCCCAACACCAAATCATCATGTCCTTGGAAGGTTCTCACCAAACTCCCGTCCTTTCTCCAGAGTTTGACCGTCTTATCCGCACTGCCGGAAGCGATCAGATCCCCGCTGGGGCTGAAACTGACGCTCGTAACAGTGCCTTTATGCTCTGTTAAAGTTTTGAGCAAGCTGCCGTCAGAACGCCACAATTTGACACTTTTGTCCCCCGAAGCAGAGGCGATCGTTTTTCCGTCGGGGCTGAAACTGACGCCCAATACGGTCTGCGTGTGCCCTTGCAAGCGGTTGCGCTCTTGCACCCTGGAGACGGCTTGCCTGAGGCGTCCCGCTATTTCATTTTTCGCGTCACTCGAGGCTGATGTCTTATTAAAGTTTCTCCCGATATCGACACTGGTTTCCAATACGCCCAGCTGGTCGTTATCAATGGAGAGCAGCAGAGCCTTGGAGGCAGAATTCAGCGCCTCTATCCGGGCATGTTCGCCAAATACCGCAAGGCCGGCCAGCAAAATTCCGGCGGCAACTGCAGCTCGGAATTGCCATTTGCGAATCCGGGTGAGTCGCTCTTCGGCTTGCCTTTGTTTTTCTTGCGCTTCCATGACTTGGTTCAGTTGCTTAATCTGGTCTTGGTGCCGCTTGTTCTGTTCTTGCAGCTTTTCCCATTCAATCGCTCGGTCTAGTTTCTGCTGCTGGCGGATGAACGCTGCCAGATAGTCGTGCACCAGCTGGTACAGCTCTGCCGGCATTTCCTTCCAGCGAAACACCAACCCTGATTTTTCTAATATTTCTAGAACTAAATCCAACTTTTTGGCTTCCTGCAAAGAGGCCAAATCCGCCGCCAATTCCGCGCGAGTCTTCAGGGGGCGGGTGTCGTTATCATCCGTTAGCGAGTGCAAGACCAATCGAGCTGCCCGCTCATTTTCCGGGCCGCAGTCTGTGACGACTTGCTCCAAAAATCGCTCCACCAGTTTTTGCTTCGGCCCCTGTTTCTGGTACTCGGCCAGCGTCGTGATGTTCTCCGCTTGCAGTTGCGATCCCGCCACCTGCAATTCAATCGGGCGCACTTCCCCCTCAGCGCCGGCCAAATCTCGCACTAATTCATTGATTAGTGCCGGTTCTAAGTAAAACTGCGCTCGCTCTGTTAAGTTTTGAATGACGGTTGTAGCCTCAGAGGGCGAAAAGTTACCCAAATAATAGAGAATGTCTTTGCTGAGAATGTCATTGTCGATTGCGTCCAAGTGCGTCAGGCGAATCGACTCCAGCAAATAGTGCAAGAAGTCTGTTCGCACAGCCAGCATGACTTTGACAAACGGAATATTCAAGCAGGAGCGCAAAAAATCAAAAAAATGCTGCTTCTTTGCTCGCCCATTGCTAGCGAAGAAAAACTCTTCAAACTGGTCAAAAATTAGAACTGTGAGCAGATTGCGGTCAGCATTTTTTTGCAGCTGAGAAACAAGCGCTGCGACTGAATCTAGCTCTGCGCCGGCGGGTGCGTTAGCTCCCAGACCGCTTCTAATTGAGCCGAGTTCAGCTGCCAGTTTGTTTCCCAACCCGGCCACCCAGTCGGTGTACACTTGCAGCAGCACCGGCAAAACCTCGCGAGTGCCAACGCTCGTTTTTTTCAGCGCCGGCACCAACCCCGCCATCACCAGAGAACTTTTGCCCACCCCTGACTGACCGTAAATCACAGTAAGTTTGTGCTGGGGGGTGCTGATCCTGTTGAGCAAGCGATTAATATCTTGCTGCCGCATCGAAACCGTAATCTCTTCGGCACCGGCATCAAAATCGCCGACGGATTGCAGTGCCGGATTAATCGCGTGTCGCTGAGGCTGCAGGCGTCCCGCACCAATAAAAGCCCGAAACCCGTACTGGGCTTCTACAGAGCGCTGCTCTTGCTTGATGTGAAAGGCATTCAGATACTCGCCTCGCTGAAAGTACAGCAAGCGCAACTCTTCGAGGATGCGCAAGTACAGTTGGGGATCGTACTGCGGTTCCAGGCTGTATCGGGCCGTTTCCAGATTGCTGACCGCTTCTGACTCCAGGCCCATCTGTGCCCAGCTTTTGGCCAAAAGCAGTCGGTAGAGACTGCGGTGCTGTGGCGGCGGAGACGCTTCGCCCGCTGCCGGTGCGCCAAGGGCGTCGAGAATCTCCAGGGCCCGAGTCGCCTTAGATTGCGCCTCTTCCCAGCTCGACTGCTGCAGCGCCACTTCCGCCAGAAAGCCAAAATCTTGAGCCAGCTGGACTTGATAGCCGGCAGCTTCATGCAGCAACAGCGATTTTTCCGCCAACTCCTGCAGTTTTTCCCACGCTTCCAAATCTCGCAGCACTTCGCCAGACTCGGAGATAAATTTAGCGACTAAGTCCTGACGCCCCGCCGCCTCAAAGATATCAAGGCATTGCTGGAAATAATTGAGCGCCTCCTGCAAGTGGCGGCGGCTTTGGGAGCGCTGCCGGTCAGCATGACGGCGATAGCACAGCCCGATGTGAAACAGCAGGATTCCCTGCCGCTCTTTCACCGCTTCCAGAAGTTCCCCGCTCTGTTTTCTGCGAGATTCTTCCGAGTTCCAAAAGCTCAAGCTTTTCTGATAGTGTTCCAGGGCGGAATCGATTTGGTAACTGGTGTAGTCATCCCGTCCCAGAAGAAATTGCAGGTCTGCTTCTAGTGCCGGCTCCAAGCTCACGCCGCGACTGTGCAAATCTTTGCGGGCTGACTCCAGTTCCAAAGAAGAACAGGAATCAATGATCGTGGAATTGGACACAAACTTGCCACATCCTGACTCCAAAACCGCACAAAATACCCGTTCTGTGTTCTCCCGAATGAAAGCGACTAGCTCGTCCGTAGCCAGCCCAAATTCAAAAGCGGTAGCGTAAGTCTCGAAGTCTGGCGCTAAGTTCATCAGCTTTTGCTGAACCCGATCGTTGACCCACAGCAAAAGCGGGAACGGAAAACTTTTGGGAAATTCGTCGCGCACCAAGTTGGTAGAAGTCAGCAGTTGTTCGAGGGCGCTGACTGACTCCAAACCAAACACCATTAAAGCTGCCGGCACCTCCTGACCCAGCTGTGCCAGCAGGGTGGTATACAGCATCTTCACCGACTTGGGCAGGACAAGCTCTCGGATGGAGACACCGCACCGCAGCCGCAGCCGCTGCGCCAAAACCTCCCGCAGACTCGAGTAGTTGCACCGCAATAAAATTAGCGAAAATTGCCCCTGCGAAAGTTCAATCGCTCGCTGGAGCGTCCGCAAGGAACTCTCATTCCGTGCTGCTATATCTTCTCCTGGCTGCTGAGTTCCGATCGTGCCTGCCATTCTTTCGCCTCTGTAAAAACTGGGTTTAAATTATACCAGGAGCCTTTCTCTAACGCCCTCAGGGTTCGTAGTTGGGCGCTCGCGCCCAAGGTTCGTAGTTGGGCTAAAGCCCAAAGTTCGTAGTTGGGCTAAAGCCCAAAGTTCGTAGTTGGGCTAAAGCCCAAAGTTCGTAGTTGGGCTAAAGCCCAAAGTTAAAGCCCAAAGTTCGTAGTTGGGCTAAAGCCCAAGGTTCGTAGTTGGGCTAAAGCCCCAATATCCTGTGTCTTTCAGTCAAATATTTTTGACGGATCAGTTGAGGCTCCAAGTTCCACTCATACCACGTCCGATTGATTGCCTGCAATTAATTTTTCTGCTTCTCTTTGCTTCTTCCGCTCTCCCCTGAATCCTAATTCCAGTTAATCAATCGGACATCATATAATTACGAACGCCTGTGGCCAGTTATCACCTGTCCCGCCTCTGCGCCAACCCTTCCCGCCCCTACAACTGCTAGCAGGGAGGCAAAGGGCGCTGTCGCTAAACATCTCATAAAGCTGGCTTTCGATCCCACAGCCATCAAGACGTGGGGCAGGTTGTGCCTTCGCCCCCACTCACCAATAAATCTTGGGCTTCTTGCGGAACTGGATTGAAAAAAACTGCTGCGATTTGAAACCCCTGCTTTGATCCAATTCCGCTGCCGGCACGCCAGAGTTATCTGACAAACCCACTGCCGGTTCGCCCTCCAACCCCCACCTGCTTTATTCGATCGAGTTCCAGGCAGGTTCCGGGTCACTGCAACTTTTCGCTCTCAGGTATAATATCTCTGACGACGTGTCGGCTGTCCGGCTTTCACGCCTGACTGCCTTCTGGGCCTTCTGGCTGCGGATCGGTGCTGTCAACTCTCCTCAAGTTTATTTTAACAGCGATCCCCACTTTTTGTGCGATTGGCTTTCCGCATTGAGCTCTGCCAAAGGCACCCATGTTATAGCTCAAGGATGCCGGCGATCCCTCAATCATCACAGACTCCGAAACGGTAGCACCGGTCTTGCTTCTGGCGAGCCGCCAGTGTCAGTGGCGCGAACTGTTGCGGCTGGCGTGCCAGTCGGGCATCAGCCACAGCGGATAAAAAAACGCCGCTATCGGACATCTGCGGGCTCTCACTGCGGGCCCAGCTTTCAGGGACTGCCAGCCCCGACAGCAGCGGCACTGCCACGATTAGACCGATAATTTTTCTTTGCATAAGAACTACCTCCAAGTCAGAAGCAAATAATTAATAGAACGATTGAGCCACAGGTTTCTGTTTGCTCATTATTTCAAGACGTCTTGTTGCTGACTCTGGTTCGGCAGCCAACAGATTGCCAGAGCCCGATGGCCGTTTGTAGTTGGGCGTCGGCCCCAAGGTTTTGTCGCCTCCCCACACATCAGCCGGCGACTCCTCCAGATGACTGCCTTTGGCGGGGCAACCACGGGGGGATTGCCCTCCTGAAGTGGACTGGGGTGTTCTTTTCCCTCTCGCTTTGGCATTATTATCTTTACCTGTCTCCAGCTATCGGGAAAAATAATTAAGGGCTCGCCGACTCAAAAATATCCGCTCTTTCCACCTAATTTCATTGTCTCTCTTTTTCCCCGCGAGGGGGTGAGGGGTATGACACTCCCTTCAACGGATGATTGCGCCTGTACCACCGGCAGCTGCCGGCGAAACAGCCCCCAACCTGCGGTTGCTCTCCTTTGACAGCCCCAGCTGCCTTTCTTCTAAGTTGCAGTCAGGCGTTAGTAAGCTACCCCAGCAGGACAGTCGAGGAACTGCTGTGGCGGAGGCCCACTTTCAGGCGGCGCAGCGCTATAGAGGCTGTAGCGCTCACCGAGGGGGAACACCCACCCCTCCACCCGGGGGCATCTATTACAGTTGCTCCTGTCGCCTGCCCCATTAACAATCCAAACTAATTCTAATTGCTACTCAGACAATTTTCACCTGCTGCCTATTTTATAGTTATACCATATTAGCTGATATTACGGTCATAAATTTATCCCCGTATTCCCCCCCGAAGCCGGAGTCAAGTTCTGTCTGGGGTGAAGGAGTGCGGAACCCGCCCGCACGCCCTGCAATCTCAAACCTGAAACCACTGTGCGCCCTGCCCCTCTCCCTAAAAACAGGGGCCAAAAGCGAGAGATGAATTCAAAACCGCACCAGCAACTTTAACATTAATTAAAATTCCCGCTCCCCACAAGCTTTCGCCAGATCGCTCTCACTCACCGTGGGGTTGGTGCTCAAAAAGTCACGCAGCCAGTCGCAGCCGCACACCAGCAATTGATCGAGATCCAAAGCTTGCGGTTTTGTAACGTCGGGGCTCCAGAGTTTCACAGTCCCGTCCGCACCGGCAGAGGCGAGGGTGCTGCCTTGGGGGCTAAAACTCACCTGCGAAACCATATCCCTGTGACCCCGCAGCGAAAGCAGTTGAGTCCCGTCGGTGCGCCAAAGTTTCACAGTTTTGTCCGCACTCCCCGAAGCCAGGATATCGCCTTTCGGGCTAAAACTGACACTCAACACCATATCCGTATGGCCCTGCAAGCAAAGCAACTGACTCCCGTCAGTACGCCAGAGTTTGACAGTTTTGTCCCCACCGGCAGAAGCCAGCATATTGCCATCAGGGCTAAAGCTGACCGCAAAAATCTTATCGCTGTGAGCCTGCCAGGAAAGCAATTCTTTGCCCTCCAGATTCCAGAGCTTAATCGTGCCATCCCAGCTGGCGGTTGCCAGCATCTCACCGTCAGGCGAAAAACACACATCCCACACTTTGTTAGCGTGACCGCTGAGCGCCCCCAACAGCGTACCGTCGGTGCGCCAGAGTTTGACCGTGCAGTCCGCCCCCGACGCCGCCAAAATCTGGCCATCGGGGCTAAACCTGACAGATGTCATCCAGTCCCCAGTACCGAGAGTGTTGAGCAGCGTGCCGTCGGTGCGCCAGAGTTTCACCGTCCCGTCGGCACTGGCAGAAGCCAGAATCTGGCCGTCTGGGGAAAAACAGACGCGCTTCACCCAGTCGCTGTGACCTTCCAGCACCCTGAGCAAGGTGCCGTCCCGGTGCCAGAGTTTCACAGTTTTGTCAAAACCGGCAGTTGCCAGCATCCGCTCATCCGGTGAAAAACAGACGCCCATGACTCTGCCATTATGAGCTGGAATACTGCGCTGGCACCTGCGGTCAAGCTGCCAGAGGCGGACAGTGGCGTCCGCACCGGCAGAGAGCAGCATCTCGCCCCCGGGCGAAAAACAGACGCTATTCACACTGTCGGTGTGGCCCAAAAAAGTCTCCAGCAGCGTACCGTCAAGCTGCCAGACTTTCACCGTCTTGTCCCAACTCCCCGTAGCCACCGTCTGCCCGTCCGGGCTGAAACTAATGCTAACGGCCCAGCCGGTGTGAGCCAGAGTGGCCAGCTCCGTTCCGTCCCGGTGCCAGAGTTTGGCGGTGCTGTCCGCACTGGCGGTGGCAATTATCTGCCCGTCAGGACTGAAACCCACCTTCCAAACGCGGTCGCTGTGACCGGCGATCACCGCCAGCAACACGCCCTCCAGATCCCACAGTTTGACCGTGCCGTCCCCACCGGCAGTGGCAATTATTTGGCCATCGGGGCTGAACGCTGCGCCCGTAACCCAACTGCCGCCATCGGGCAGCGTTTTCAGTAGGACAGGCGAGACGCCTGTCCTACGCCGTCTTGAGACATTAGCTCCCTCCGACCATCCCATCTCGCCGGTCTGAGCTACACGCCAGAGTTTCACTGTCCCATCACCGCCCGCAGTGGCAACGAGCTGGCCATCGGGGCTGAAGCAGACGCCAAATATGCGGTCGCCCGTATCGATAGTGGCCAGCACTGTGCCATCTGGCTGCCAAAGTTTCACCGTTTTGTCCCAACTGCCCGAGGCTAGCATTTGGCCGCTGGGGCTGAACGCTACGCTGTTCACCCATTCTGTGTGTTCCCGGAAAGTGAGCAGGGGGGTGCCGTCGCTGCGCCACAGTTTCACGGTGCCGTCGGCGCTGGCGGTGGCAATGATTTGGCCGTCGGGGCTGGTGCTGACCTCAGTAACCCAGTTTTGGTGCCCCTGCAAGCGATTGCGCTCTCGGATTTCAGAAAGTGTCTTTTGCAGCAAATTTACCGTCCGCTGCTTGACATACGGGGTAGTTTGTGCTATGGGCAACCGGCTGCCGGCTTTGACGCTGGCCACTAATGCCCCCAGCCCGTCGTGCGACAGCAGCAAAACGTGAGACAGTGCCGTCAGCGCCTCTATCTCGGCAATTTCTGCCCGAGAGCGCTCTTGCTGCTCTTTGTGCAGTGCCTGTCGCAGCTGTTCTTTCGTCAGGCGCAACTCGGCTTGCAGTCCAGGCTCTTTGTACTGGCGAATCAGCGCTGCCAGATAGTCGTGAATCAGCTGATAGAAATCTGCCGAGTAGTCTTTTAAAAGAAACACCAGCCCCGATTGCACCAAAATCTCCAGGACTAAATCTAATTTTTCGGCATCTAGCGCTAATTCAGCTGCTAGCTGGTCGTAACTCTTGAGGGGGCGAACTTCGTCCTCATCGGTGAGAAAATACAGCACCAGTCTGGCAGCACTTTCGTTTTCCGGGCCGCAGTCTTTCACCACTTCTTCTAAATAGTCGGCAACCAGCTTTTCCTTGGGGCCTTTTACCTCATATTCCAGCATAGTTGTGATGTTCTTGGCTTGCAGCTGGGCCCCCACGACCTGCAACTCAATCGGGCGCACCTCCTCCGCGCTGCCGGCTAAATCTCTCACCAAGCGGTCGAGCAGCTGCGGTTCTAAGTGAAACTTAGAGCGTTCAGTTAAGCTTTGGATGGCGGAGCGAGCTTGTGCCGGTGAAAAATTTCCTAAATAGTATAGAATGTCTTTATTGAGAATGTCGCTGTCGATGGCGTCCAGCTCGACAGCCCGACTGCACTCTAACAAATAGTGCAGGTAATCCTGCCTCATGGACAGCATGACTTTCACAAACGGACTGTTCAGGCAATCGCGGAAAAATTCATAAAACTCCAGTCTTTCCGCCGGCTGCTTGCAGGCCGAGAAAAATTCTTCAAATTGGTCAAAAATTAGAACTGTCAGCAGATTGCGCTCCGCATTCTCTCGCAAAAGCTCCAGAATGGCTGCCGGTGAATCCGGTGCGCGGGACAAGCGGACGCCTCTCAGGTACTGGATCTCCTCTGCCAAACATCTGCCCAATCTGCTCGCCCAGTCAGTGTAAATTTGCAGCACGGCAGGCAAAACGTCGCGAGTGCGAATGGTGGTTTGTTTGAGCGCCGGCACTAAACCCGCCGTAACCGTAGAACTTTTGCCAGCACCAGAAGGCCCGTAAATAACCGTCAATTTGTGTTGCGAGCTAGCAATTCGCTGTTGCAAGCGACTGACATCTTGGTGCCGTCCAGAAGCCTCGATTTCTCGGGAAACTGTACCCTGACGGTCGAATTTCCCCAGTGCCGGATTCAGCGCCGGCTGTTGTGCCTGCAGTCGCCCCGCACCAATAAAAGCTCTGAACCCATATTGCTGCTCCACCGAGCGATGCTTTTGCTTAATCCAAAAAGCCGCTTTGTAATCACCTTCCTCAAAATACATCGATCGCAATATCTGCAAACAGCGAATGTAGCGCTGCGGATCGTAACGACAGTCAGTCTCCGCAAGCGCTTTTTTCAGGTTTCGGGCAGCTTCGTGAAGGCCCTGAAAAGCTTCTGGGCGCAGCCCCAAGTGCCGCTGCGCTTTCACCAAACACAAGCGGAATATTTGCTCCCAAAGCGAGGGATATAACTCCGGACACTCAGTCTTCTCAGAAGTAGCGCTCAAGGTTTCCAGCGCCAGCGCCGCCCACTGTTTGGCATCTGCCCACCTGGAGCGCACCACCGCAATTCTCGCCAAAAAGCCCCAGTCTTGAGCCAGTCGCAGCGAACTGCCATAAGTTTGATGCAGCCGCACCGACTTTTCGGCTACAGTTTGCAAGGCTTCCCACTCTTGCAGTCGCAACAACATTTCGGACAGCGAGCTAATAAACTTCGCTACTAATTCTGGACGACGAGCTTTTTCAAAAACCTGAACAGATTCCTGGAAATAAGCCCTGGCTCGCTCGCAGGAGTGGCGGTTTTCTGCCCCCTTTCTGTCAGCATTGCGGCGGTGGCACAGCCCGATCTGGAACAGCACTGCGCCCTGTCGCTCTATGCCAGAAGTAGGCGCGGGTTCACCCAAAATGTCTCTACGAAGCGCCTTCAGCGCAACTTCTTGCGGGGTGCTGCGGCGCTTCCAAAAGGCAAGGCTTTGCTGGTAGTGCTTGAGGGCAATATCGAGGCTGTCGCAGGCGTAGGCGTCGCGACCGAGAATAAATTTAACACCGGCATTTAGCTCTGGATCCAACCGGACATCGCGAGATTGCAAATCTTTTAGGGCTGACTCAAATTCTGTGTTACCCCGCTCGCCGAGGAGAGTGATATTGGCGATAAATTTGCCTGGATCTGTTTCCATAACTGCGGCAAAAACCCTCTCGGTTTTTTGCCGCAAAGAATCTGTCAGCTCCTCGGTGGGGAGCTCAAATTCAACCGTTGTAGACCAACTTTCGAGATCCGGGGCTGAGCGAATTAGCTTTTTGATCGCCCGATCGCTGACCCACAGTAAAATGGGCAGGGGAAAGTTTTTTGGCAAAGCGTCCCGCATCAGGTTGGCTGACGCCAGCACCCGATCCAGACCGATCACCGACTCTAAGCCAAACACCATATAAACCTGTGCCCTTTCCTGGCAAGGTGCTGACAGCAGCCGCTGTGACAGCGACGTGACAGTCTTATCGATCGCTATCTCTCGGATCTCGAAAGGGCACCGCTCTCGCAGCTGCCGCACCAAACTCTCGCGCAATGCTTCGTAGTTGCAGCGCACTAAAATTAAGGAAAACTGCCCCTGCGAAAGCTCGATTGCCCTGAGCAGGGTTTGCAAGGAGTTTTGGTTGTAAGCGACAGCATCGCGAGCGGCTTCCGGCTGTGTCATGACTGAAATTCTTTGGCTTCTTTCAAAATGGGGTTGATATCATACCACCGCCCTTGTTCGTTGCGGTATTCAAAGACAAACATGCTGCGCAGCAAGATTTGGTATTCTGTCTCGCCTCTGACGCTTTTGTCGATTGTGACTTGGCGGAGCAATTTCCACTCGTCGGGATCGATGGAGCGCGTCAGTTCGTTGCAGCGTTCCTGAATTACGGTTTCCAGACGCTGGCGCGGGATGGGTAAATCTCCTTTCTGGATGCAGCGATACAGCAGCCCCAGCAAGTTACGGACGTGACCGCCACTGACGCGGCAGAGCCGGTCTAGGGTTTCCAGGCTGTCAAATACTTCTTTGACTGACTCAATTTGCTGCTGCGAGCTGGCTTCTGGAAATGCTCTGGCTAGCACCATCTGTCGCAGCAGGTTGATCCCGGCTGCGCAATCGCTACCGTCGGACAGCTGCGCCGGCACCATCGGCAAGACTTTGGTGTCCATTCCACCCCCCAGGCGATACATCAGGGAACCGTAATCGTTGGAGAACATCAGCGCTAGGGGAATAGTATAGACAACGCGCCGAAGGCGCAGCATGA
>JALOOK010000442.1 GCA_025454445.1 Oscillatoria sp. Prado101
GGCACAATCAGGGTTTCAGACGGCACAACCGCCGCCTTCACCACCTGATTAGCGGTTTTGGTTATAGAAACCCTCTATTATCAAAGTGTACCACAGCCCTCAAACGACGTAAATACGTTGCTAGTTGCAATCAATTCTCATTTATTTTTTTAACCAAAGCTTAACCATTATTGAATGTTTGCATAGAAGCCCCCGCCACCGATTAGGTTTACTTATACACCGGCAGCCACCCCAAAAGAGAGGTCGGATCGCAATCAACCGTAAAACGTAAAATTTTGCCTGCTGTAGCTTGCAGCCAGTAAAAGTTACAGAGTGCAAAATTATACAAAATCCGGTTAATTAATTTAAATTGCGCCTCCCTGTCGGGGGAGTTGCCGAGCTGAGCCTGAGCAGGCCCGCCGGGGGGTTTGTAAACTGATTAAACAGAAATTGTCTAATTTTTGCGAGTGAAACTATTGTAAAATAGCTAAAAGTGAATGGGGCTGTCTTATCTTAAAAAGGGTTAGAATTTGAGTGTTAAACTTGGCAATTGGACAAAATCCACTGCTGCGGCTAGAGCGGGTGAGCCTGAGCGTGCAGGTAAAGGGCAGCTTCCCTGGCGGGACGCCTGTATTGCGCGACATTTCTTTTGAGGTATTTGAGGGCGATCGGGTCGCAATTGTTGGCCCTTCGGGTGCCGGCAAAACCTCTCTGTTGCGGCTGATAAACAGGCTTAGCGAACCGACAGGCGGAGCGATTTATCTGGAAAATCGAGACTGCAGGCTTTTCCCTGCGATCGAGCTGCGCCAGCAAATTACCCTGGTGATGCAAGAGTCAAAGCTGTTGGGAATGCCGGTGCGAGACGCCCTCGCCTATCCCCTGAAGCTTCGGGGGGTGAAGGCAGGGGAAATTGAGCGGCGGGTGACAATTTGGGTGGAGCGACTGCGCATACCCAGCGACTGGCTGTGGCGAACAGAGGTGCAGCTGAGTGCCGGTCAGCGACAGCTAGTGGCGCTGGCGCGGGCGCTGGTGCTGGAGCCAAAAGTTTTGTTGCTGGATGAGCCAACTTCTGCCCTGGATGCCGGTCGCGCTTTCGAGCTGGTGCGAGTGCTGGCGCAACTTAATCAGGGTAAGGCGACAATTCTGATGGTTAACCACCAGCTGGATGTGGCGCAGCAGTTTTGCACGCGGGTGCTGTACTTGCAAGCCGGGGAACTTGTCGGGAATCTGCCGGCTGGGGAAATGGACTGGGAGAAATTGCGGCAAAGTTTGATTCAGGCACAAGCCAGAGAAGTCAGCGAGTGGAGTTAATTGCGAGTTAAAAAGGGTGGGGGGTTTACGGAGGCGGAGCCTCTGGAGGGGTTTTCCCAGCTTGAGCTGGGAACGAGTATCTAAAGATGTGCTTAATTTTAAGTTCATATTTTACGGGTTAGAGTTCAGCGGCGGCTACTTTGGGTAAAGAGCGCACCGGCTCTCGGTGGGCATTGGCGGAACCTGCCGGTGTGGTAAGATTAGAATTGAGAATTTCCAGGTTGAGCCGGTAGCCCACATTGCGGACAGTTTGAATCAGGCTGGGTTCGTGGGGGTCGGTTTCAATTTTCTTGCGCAAGGAGAGGACGTGAGTGTCAATCGTGCGCGGATTGTCAATAGCGTCTGGCCAAGCGCGGCGCAGCAATTCGGCGCGGGAGAGAGGCGTACCGCTCGCCTGCGCCAAGACATAAAGCAAACTAAACTCTTGCGGGGTGAGCTCAATCAGTTGCTCCTGAAAACGGACGCGGCGCTGTACGAGGTCAATTTTCAGGGGGCCATAATCCAAGCTGACAGGGTGTGGGACTTTTCTCTGGCGTCGAATCAGGGCTTCGACTCTGGCGAGAAACTCTTGCATGCCAAACGGCTTTCTCAGGTAATCGTCCGCTCCGGCTTTTAAGGCTTGCACAACATCGGTTTCTGTAGTGCGGGCGGAAAGCATCAAAATCATGGACATCTGCTGCAGGTGAAGCCACCTGCAAAATTCCAGCCCGTCACCGTCGGGCAGTTCGGCTTCCAGGATCGCCAGCGAGGGCTGGCGATTGTAGAAAACATCCCTGGCGTGGTGCAGGTCGGGGGACTGGTGGACGGTGTAACCGACTTGCTGCAAGTGCCATGCTAACAGCGAGCGCAAGTGAGGGTTGCCCTCGACGATTTGAATACAAACTGATCCCACAGAAGTTCACCTTCGCGTCGGCGGTCTTAAGCGTAACAGAGCATTTGTCAAGATTCTGTAACTTGGACTACTGCTTGTTTGGAGCAACAGAGAAGTTACGCCGGAATCGGTAAAGATTCGGTCAAATTTAAGGGCCCGCTGGCTAAAGAGCGCAAGACTCCGCTGACTAGCCGTTACAATAATTTATATAAGTCGTGCTCCAGTTTGAGCAACTTCATGCCTAAACCTTTTATTTCCAGCAAGATCGGGCGCTGCAACCGCCGGTGCGCTCACCGGCACCCGCAGGCAGCCCCGAACGCTGTCCGGGTGAGTGCCTGTGCTGTCCGCCGCCAAGGGCAACAGATTTTGGCGACGCCCCACAGTGCCGGTGCGGCCCTCAGAGAGCTGGAAAAAGGCCACCCGCAGCCAAACTGGCCTGCCCTACTTGAGGAAACTCCCTCCCCGCTTGCTGCCAGAGCAATTTGGCATTTCGGCAGACGCTTCTGTGAATCCTTTGTTAGACTACAAATCCAATACCCCTATGAGCTCATAGCTCACCAAAAGCGACCGAAGTGCCACTGTGCCGGTTGGCTATCCCAAGTCAGCCGAGACGCCAGACAGCCTGAGCCGGAAATGCTGAAGCCGCCGATTTGACCGCAGGAACCAGCCAAAACCGGATTGCTTCAATCACCCGCAGAACTATCTAGCAGCGGGGAGCGTCGATGAAGCCAAAGCCGCACCTACGCCCCAGCTGACCGGGCCCACATCCACTCTTTTTATTTTTGTCAAGTTACTTTTTAAGAGGTCAGACCATGCTTCAAGACACTCAAACCATCCGCCACTACCAAAAACTTACCGACGCCCTTGTCGAACTGTGGAACAGAGGCTATCGGTTTGATGACCTGAGAATGTATTTGGATGGCTATTTAGCAGCCCTGCGGCACTCGAATGCCCTCGCTCCCTATCTGATCCACCGGCTCGAAGAAGACGCCACCCGCTACCTCTACGATACCTCTAACTTTGAAATGCCAGTGCCTCAGCCGGAATCGGATTACTATTAGTAATGTTGTCGGGGTAAACTGGAGCGATTTCGCCATAGGGCGACTCCTGGAAGAGTGGGGGCGACTGAAGCGATCCCCACAAAAGTTAACCCCACAAAAACGCAGCCGCCCTTGGCGGCTTTCCGCATTCCAGCCGGCTTGCATAGCGGAGCGGGGTTGGATGCGATAGTGCCCGATAGCCCACTGAGAAACCCGGTTTCTTAAAGAAACCGGGTTTCTGGGGCTTTAGGAAGCGATAGCGACTTCTACCATTTCCTGCAATTCGCCCTTGTTATACAGCTCAATCATGATATCTGAGCCGCCAATAAATTCCCCATTAACGTACACTTGTGGAATGGTTGGCCAATTAGAATATTCTTTAATTGCCTGACGAATTTCCCAGTCTTCTAGAACGTTAACTGTCTCGTAAGGGACTCCCAGTCGGTTGAGAATTTGCACGACGTTATTTGAGAAACCGCACTGGGGCATCAGCTTGGTGCCTTTCATAAACACCAAAATCTTGTTCTGCTTCACCAGATTGTCAATTCGCTCTTTCAGTTCAGGAGTCATGGTTGTGCTTGGAATTGGTGTTTGGGAGTTTTGGTTAAGTGTGCGGAATGGCTAGAAACCGCTACTGTTAATTAGTGTAACGCTATTGACGCTAAACCGGCCCGCCGGTAGCCGCCCAGGATTCAGGCGTGTAAGTCTTGAGGGCGAGAGCGTGGATGGCGTTGGTGTCCATTGCCTGCCGCACAGTACCGTACACTAGCTGGTGCTGCTGTACAAGGCGTTTGCCTTCAAACTGCGATGAGACGACAGTGACTTCATAATGTTCGCCGTCGCTGCTTTGAGCGTACACCAAAGCGTCGGGCAGTTCCGCCTTAATCATCGCCTCAACCTGATCTGGGCTAACCATTCGTATTCCTGGAGTGTGGATTCTCAATCTAATCTAACTTTAGCGGGAGTCGCAGCGGTGGCTTCTGCCGAGAGTCAGCTGGAAGCTGGGCTTGCGGCACCCCCCACCGGGGCATTCTGCCAAAAAGTCCGGTTCCGGTTGCCGATCTCAGCCCGCGCTGGCAATGCTGGCTGTTTTTCGGACACCAAAGTATTGTATCGCCACCGGCAGCCAACTAAAGCAACTCTCAGCGGCTATCGTTTAGGGACTTCGAGCGGGTAGGTGCCGGTGGGCGCAAGGCTGCAAGAACTCACCGCCCCCGCCTCGCCCCCGCCCCCCTTTACTGATACCGCTTAGGTTAGGACATGGACATTGGGCAAAAGGGCATCACCCAAAAGGGCATCAGTTTGTGGTAAAATTAGAGGTTAGATTGAATATTCTGGCGGTCGCTGAACGATTATTCACTGACAAGCAGTGTGATTTCCACTCTTTTAATTTCGTACAGAGCCTGCTTGCAAATTGCCAAAGGCGCTGTGGTGGCATAGCCCCACACCTGTCTCTCAAAACCCACACCAAATGGATTTCCGGGTAAGGCTTCTTTCTCGCCACGGAACATTGCGAAGTAAGGAGAGTCTGTGTTTTCTAGCGCCCATATAACAATTTCCAAAGCGGCTCTAATATCTTTTGAGTAGGGGCGTTCAGGCAACTCAAATCTTTCGGCAATAAGAAGGTCTAAATCCTTCAGCGAGTCCAGCTGGACGTGTTCAAAGCCGTAACGGTCAAACGAGCCTTCCATAAGAGTGCAATCCCCTTGCGCATTTTGATTGTGTCGGGATTTCTAGAGAGTCGGTCAAGGAATCCTAGAAACCGGGGTTCTTTTGGCACAGGCAAGGCAATCACAGTTTTTTCAGGGACACAAGCCCTCTTTTTTAGCCACGATTTTTAAGACTCGACCGGCACTCTAGGAATATAATACTAGAGCAAAACCCAGCCCGTCAATTGTTGAGATTTATGACGGGATAAGGGAGTGCCGTCAGGGGCAGTGTCCTGGGAGGGAGGCGGGGAAGTAATTTGGGCCATTGCCGGTGAGATGGAGCTTAAAATGTATTCCACACAAGCGCAAACCGCTATAGGGCGCTGTTGTCAAGGTCAGCCCACAGGCTGCTGCCAGTGCCAGCCAGTCGCCCACAGTTTGTGAAATTTTGTTAAGGGCCTGCGGGCATGGCCTTAACATTTAATAAAATTCCTTGTCTCGGCTCGCCGGAATTTTAAGGAAAACTTTATTTATTTTTCCAGCTGCATTGGGTAGCATAGTAAAAGATGAGTGCACCTGCCGGCTATGAACGACTACCCAGACTTTTCCAGCCACGGCTATCAAATAGTAGGGGCAAACGGTCGAAACCCCGTACTCGGTCACAACAGTATCGGGGGGAGAGTCACCTACCTGGCTGTGAACACAAAAACCCAGCAGCCG
>JALOOK010000443.1 GCA_025454445.1 Oscillatoria sp. Prado101
CTACTCGTCTGTGCTCTGAGAAATTCTGTCTGATCCCATATTTCACCACCGGCGGCTCTGAGTTTTTCCCCGCACAGCTGCAGGAGTTTCTCAGCATCGAGCGCCACATTCAGCACTTTGGGGGTGTGGAGTACGGGTGCCTGAGCGGAGGGCGGGTTGTTGGAGTCAAAGAATTTGTGGAATCCGTCTTTATACTCCCTGGCAATGATGGATTCAAACTCTGCCGGTGTGAGCAAACCCAGGTCAATCAGGCTTTGCAACTCACTGCGAGAGATATTCCACTCGCGATTCATGCGGGCAAAGGGCAGCCGCTCCACCAACAGCACCCGATAGCCCAACCTGGCCATCACTGCAGCGTGGATAACTCCGAGAGCACCACCTATATATATAAGGTCATAGACCGGCGAGGGAGAGGGGGAAGGGCCACTTTCCACCGCTGGGAACACCACCATCCGGGGTGTTTGGGGATTGCGGACGCCCTCGCGCCAGCGCTGCTCCCACCAATAGACCCGCTTTAGGTCATACTCCCCATTGGGGATTTTCTGAAAGTATTGAACAGTGAGGGGGTAATATGGGGCTAATGCCTGAAAAATGGACTGCTCGGATAAATCGGCAGCGGGCGGTTGCGGGTGTTGATAGGGGAATTGGTTTCTCAAACCGGCAGTTAGGTCAGCGAGTAATTGGCGCTCACCGGCAATGGGCTTTTCTGCCCAGCGGAACGCCTTTAAGTAGGTTGTCCGCTGCAGCGACCAGACAAAAATCGAGAGTTCCCCCTCGGTCTGAGCCGGTGCGCTAGCGCCAGCGTCAGGCGAGAGCTGGACTTCTGTGTCAGGCGGCGGACTCTCTTGTGGCTGAACCGGCAAGTTTTTCAGTCGGACTTGGATACCGCTACCGGCAGAGCGTTTCCACCACCCCTGGGGGGGCTGGAATTCTTCTTGCAACCAGAGGCGGACTGAATTTGTATCCGGAGTGGGAACTTCCAGGTAGAGGATTTCTTTCATTGATTGGGCTTTGACTGCGACAGATCACCTAAAGACAGAGTTGAAAGGGGCGCAAAGTCAGCGCTTACTTGCGGATACTGAACTTAAAGAGGTTTAAAAAAAGTTTACATAACTCTCATATTGTTAACCTAGAAGATATTTGCCGGAACTTGCCATGAACTATCCCATTCCAACCAGTCCGCAAGAAATCGAGGCGATGCGGCACCTCACGGTGAGTGAGGAGTTGGTCGCAGCCGCGATTGTGGGGGTGATTAAAATCTTCCGCTCTCAGGGGAGCTCCTTGGAAGACTTAAAGGCACAAGTGCTAGCCGAGGACAATCTCCTCGACCAGGTGCAGAGACGCTGGCTAAGCGATATGGTCGCTGAAGCTTGGAAATATTTTTCCTAATCGAGGCGGCGCAAGAGCCTTCGGCTATAATTCTGCGGCGTCAGGGGAAGCTGTCCAGTTTCCGGGATTGATGGTGACGGGCGAGCGCGATTTCTTTTTCTTTTTTTCTTTGTTTATTTCAATCCCTGACAGGGATTCACACAAACGGGGCGGTAAGGCCAGATTTTAGCACATTTATCGACCCGCTGCGCGGGCTCCTGGGGGTGAGATCAGCGCTCCCCGATTTGTCTCACTCATATGAAACGCTATAGATCGCAAGGCGTCAGAGCCGGTGCGAGGCGGCAGGCTCTGCTGGCGGGTGGGGGTGTGAGGACTGAAGTCCTCACTACAAACTTTATTTGAGCTCGACTTCTCGTTTTATGTCAATCAGCACCTGATCGCCGCGCAGGAGTTGGTACTCTCCGCGCCAGACGCCGGGGGTGAGGGGGCGCTCTTTGGTGTTCTTTTTGCCGACATAATTCGAGCGGTTAATGCGATTTGGGGATTCGATGGCTCGCTTGCTCTCGGCAATGGTTGTGCCATCAGGAGCGAGCAGGCGGAAATGCTCCACATCACCTTTGAGGACGCCGAAGGGGTGAGTCCAGAATATCAGCACGGGGCTGTCTGTAGAGATGGGGGGTTGGGAAAAGCTGCCGTTCCACAGGCTGTTGATATCCGCCGGAGGCTGGCTGGAAAAGCCGGCTTTGATTAAGCCTGTGCCGGCGTATTCCAGGTTTCGCTCCCACAAGGGGTGGCGCTCCACTTGACAGCCGGCTGCTGCGCTGACGCCCACAAAGGGGTCTAGGGGTTGGCCCTGGTAACGGAGGGTCAGGTGGACGTGGGGGAAGGAGGCCAAGCCAGACATCCCTACCATACCTAGGACAGTTCCTTTTTCTACTTTCATTCCAGGCTTGACGGCTACGCTGCCTGAGCGCATGTGGCAGTATTGAGTTTGCCAGCCGTTGCCGTGATCTATGACGGCTCCATTGCCACACTCAATGCCTTTGAGTTGGGCGGCTTCTTCGAGCGCTTGTATCCGCCGGTCGGGAATTCCGTCCCGCACCCGCAGGACAGTGCCTGCTGCTGAGGCTTTGACGGCCACACCTCTGGCCATCGCCTGTTCGTCGGGAATCCCGAAGTCTGTGCCGTTGTGGCCATCGTAGGTTTGGCGACCGCAGCCAAAATCGAGGTATTCCGGGCCTGGATCGCGGTCGAAGTAGGACAAAATGAAGCAGTCTTGGCCGAGGGTGCAGTCGATGGGAATGGCGAACTTGGGCTTTTCGCCGGCTTGGGCGATGGTGGTGGGGGTTTGAGCTGCCGGTGGCTGCGCCCCTGTGGTTGTCTCCTGGTGGAAGCAGCTGGGCAGGCTGGCCAGTGTGAGGGCGAGAAGGAAGGTAAAAAGATGTTTTCTTGACAGTGCGATCATCGGTTAGATTGCGAAAGAGCAAAAATATGCCGCACGGCTTAGCTTAATTCGCGGGCTGTGCGGTATATAATGTGACGTGGGCTACTGGCCAGCGGTGGCTCGGTGGCAGAAATTTTCTTCAATTGAGAAGCGTTGCATAATTGCGGCGATGTTCCCCACCCCCCCAACCCCCTCCCCCAACAGCGGGGAGGGGGACGTGAGAGAGGGTTTTGGATGAGTGTAAAAAGAGAAATCATCCTTTTACTGTGCAACGCCCAATTGAGAAGCGTGAGTGGGAATCCTGGAAATGGGACTGAAAACTAAGCTTTTATCAATTTTTTCGAGGATTCGGATTGTCGGGTTGCTCCAGGTTGGTTTGGGGATGTCAGCATTTGCCTGGATTGCCAAGCAAGTCTTGCGCCAGGAAACCACTGCCTTTGATACGGCAATTTTAATGGCTATCCGGCAAACGCAGACTCTGCGCCTCGACCGTGCCTTTGTGGCTGTCACCTTTTTGGGGGAGCCGGAATTTTTGCTGGCTCTGTGTGTGGGATCGGCAGCAATATTGCTGCGCAGCAAGCGCCGGTCGGAAGCTACTGCTCTGGCCATAGCCGCTGTTGGTGGAGTCGGTTTAAATTACTGGTTCAAGCATATATTTTCTCGCGACAGACCGGCTCTGTGGGATAGGATTGTAGATGTAGGTTTCTATAGTTTTCCCAGCGGTCACGCCATGATTTCTACGATCGTGTACGGGATGCTGGGCTATTTTATGGTCAAGCGCTTCCCCCGCTGGCGGGGGTTGATTGTCTTGTCTGCGGTTTTGCTGATTGCAGCGATCGGTCTGAGCCGGCTTTATCTGGGCGTCCACTGGCCTACTGATGTGATTGCCGGATATTCGGCGGGTTTGGTTTGGCTGATTGTTTGTATTCTCAGTCTGGAAATCTGGCGAGAATATCGCTTGGTTGCAGGCGTTCCGCACGATCGGTCTGTGTCGCCAGAGCAGCAACTCTAAGACGGGCGCAGCGGATTCAGGAAAATTCCTGACTGGCATGGGGCATGGGGCTCATGCGCATGGGGCATGGGGCTCATGCGCATGGGGCTCATGCGCATAGGGAAGACTCACAGCTTTTTGCCCCTGGTTTGTAGTTGGGCTTTAGCCCAAAGGTTCGTAGTTGGGCTTCAGCCCAAAAAGGTTCGTAGTTGGGCTTCAGCCCAAAAAGGTTCGTAGTTGGGCTGCACGCCCAATGCGATGATGCCATGCATGCGTGATGCCCATGTCCTTTTTTCAACAGTCGCCGCCCCCGTGGTAAAATGAGGCAGAAAGAGGTTGCTGCAACTGATAAGTGTACAAGAATCGAGGGGCGATAGTTGGGGATCGCGGTTTTTGACAGCCGCCGCCCAACAGCCAACCTCAGCAAACCCCAGAAAATTTGCAGCGAAAAGTTTTTGTTTAATTTGGTAACACTTTGAATAGCCTTCACAAGTTCTTCACTTCCCCTGCCGATCCCAAGTAGGGTGGTGGGGTAGTGTCCCGTCAAGTGGTGGACTTTCGTCGGTGTCGGTCGTGAGTTCTCCTCGACTTGCGCATGGACGCTGACGGCCCTGCGGACGGCGTGCCCGCCGCCCTCAGGGCCTTGGAAAACCCGGTCGGGTTTCCCACAGCACCCACCCGCCCTTCTGTCTCCTCACGCAATCGCCATCAGCAGCTCCTGCGTGCTGC
>JALOOK010000041.1 GCA_025454445.1 Oscillatoria sp. Prado101
CGCTACCCGCGCCAGTGGGTGCTGATTGCTGACACCGAAACCGATGAACATTGGAATATATATCGCGGTGAAGTCTTAGCTCACTCAGCAGAACAATCAGAAATTTACGAATTACTGTCTGCCTTTAAACATATCAAGTCAATCGCCATCGAATATACTGGCGCTATTTCTGAATATTGCGCGGTGGTGCCATGACTTCACAAACAATTTATCGATGTTCGCGATCCGCGAACTTATTACTGCTACAAGCAGCCGCCGCCAGAAGGCACTTCTTTCCTTGGCGCTTTAAGAAAGCGGGAAGCCTATAAAGTGCGTCTATGGCGTCTAGGCGGTTTTACCAAAACATAATTGTCTGTGAAATCTGTGAGGGGCTAGAAACCCGGTTTCTTTAAGAAACCGGGTTTCTACCTTTTCACAACTCGAAGATAAACTCTATACATAATTAACTCAAGTTGCTATAGCAGTAGCCACTTAGGTTAAGACATGGGCATTGGGCATCATCGCAAAAGGGCATTGCTGTGAGTCTTTTCCATGCGCCATGCGCCATGCGCCATGCGCCATGCCATTAATGACTTCTAGGGCGCAACTTGGGTAAATTAATCCTAACAGATTGCCGGCCATAAACAACCGCCAGAAACCAAGTTTATTAAAGAAACCTGGTTTCTTGATCAGCGCAGAAAAAGCGCCGGCGCAGGACAGCCGTCAATTGTCCTCCGAATCACCAACTCCTCTCCCGACGCAGGGAAAGCGCCGCCGCCGGGAAAGCGCCGCCGCAGAACCGGCGTGCCGCCTCTCCTCAGCATCGCACAAGCCAGCCACCTGTATGCTATAATAACGTGCTTGCCCATAACAAAGGATAACAGCGGATGACACGCAGCGAAGCAGAAGTACGGTCGCAGAAAGTAGATGAACTGCGCGGGCTAGGCATAAACCCCTATCCCAGCCAGTCTTACCAGCGGTCGCACACCACACAGCAGGTGCACGACATATTTACCCAACCCAGCAAAGAACTCCAAAACGGACAAACTGACCCAGAAGAACAGTCTCTGCGCCTTTGCGGTCGGATCGCCTCCAAGCGCGACAGCGGCAAAATTTGCTTTATTGACCTCAAAGACGCCGCCGGCAAAATTCAGCTCAAAATCGAAAAAAACCTAGTCACCGGCGACACCGGCTTATCTTTCGACCAGATTAAAAAACTCCTCGACATCGGCGATTTCGTCGGCGCAGAAGGAATAGCCTGTCGCACCCAGCGAGGAGAGCTCTCCATCCAGGTGCGGGAATTGCAAGTCCTCTCAAAAGCCACCATCCAATTTCCCGACGCCTATTACGGAGTTAATGACCCCGAAACCTGCCGCCGGCACCGCGAAATGGACATGGCCGGCAATCCAGAATCCTTGCAGCGATTTGTCTTGCGCAGCCGCATCCTGCAAAGCATTCGCACCTACCTGTGGGATGCCGGTTTTTATGAAATAGAAACCCCCACCCTGCAAGCCATTTATGGCGGAGCCGCCGCCAGACCTTTCATCACCCACCACAACGCCCTGGACGTAGATTTGTACCTGCGCATCGCGCCAGAACTGTTCCTAAAGCGGGCAATTTGCGGCGGTTTCGAGCGCGTCTTTGAACTGGGGCGAGTCTTCAGAAACGAAGGCATTGACAGCACCCACAACCCGGAATTTACCTCCCTGGAAGTTTACCAAGCATACGCCGACTACTTGGACATTCTGGCTGTCGTAGAAGAGGTTATCTGCAACGCAGCCGCTGCTGTTTTTGGCGACCGCAAGCAGATAGAATTTGAGAAGCAAACCATCAATCTAGAGCGCCAGTACGACCACACCGGCACCTATCCCACCTTCACCGGCAAGCACTGGCAAGTCCAAACAATGGTGGGAGCCGTCAAAGATAAAACCGGCTTGGATTTTGACAGCTTGCAATTGCCAGACGCCATCGCCGCCGCCGAAAAACTCGGAGTGCACCTCTCCAGTCTGGAAAAGCAGAGTTTGGGTTACGTCCTCTACACCGTCTTTGACAAGCAGGTAGCGCCAACTCTAATCCAGCCGACTTTCATCACAGACTTCCCCGTCGAAGTCAGCCCCCTCGCCAAAGGACACCGCAGCAAGCCCGGTTTTGTCGAGCGGTTCGAGCTATTTATTGCCGGCACAGAATGCGCCAACGGTTTTTCAGAATTGAACGATCCGAAAGAGCAGCGCAAGCGGTTTGAAGAACAGCTGGCGCAGAAAAAAGCCGGTGATGAAGAAGCGCACCCAATGGATGAAGACTTCATCCAAGCTTTATCCTTGGGAATGCCCAATTGTGCCGGTATGGGAATCGGAGTAGACCGGATCGTGATGCTGCTGACAGACACGCTCAGCATCCGCGACGCCATCTTATTCCCCACCATGCGTCCCGTCAAAGACGCTTAAGCGATACGAGGTAATAACCCTCACCCCCCAGCCCCCTCTCCCATAAAGGGAGAGGGGGAGTTTTTTTCTCGTTCCTTTTTCTCGTTTCCAGGCTCAGGCTGGAAGGGTATAGCTTTTAATTTTAACCGCAGATGGACGCCGAAGTAGATGGACGCAGATGAATCATGCAAATATCTGCGTTTATCTTTGTACTTTTACGGTTGAAATAACAATATTCGTCTTGTTCCCCCTCTCCGCACTTCGGAGAGGGGGTTAGGGGGTGAGGTTTCAGTTACGGCACCTCAATCGGAATCAGACCGTTTTCCGGCAAATAATCACAGAAACGACCGGCATCCGAAAGCATCAAAATCACCCGCAGCGACCAGTCCGGATCTACCGGCAAATCCGCCCAGGGAATCGCCACCTCCACGCACTTGTTGACCGCCACTTGAGCGCGACCGGCACGGACATGCCATGTATGGTACTCCCCAGCCTCCTGAAACACAAACGAGTGCGTCAGCAAGTTCACCTGCAAGTGGTTGCGGAAAAAATAGTTCACTGGCGCTTCATCCGGAACCTCGGTTAGAGGCGCACGGCTGTTGTGCATGGGCCGGTCTGGATAGTACCACAGCAAATTCAATTCCGGCGGACAGTCTTTACCCGGTCGCGTGCCGGTTTTGAAATCAACACGCAGGTAGAAATTCAAGTGATCTACCCCGTACCAGAGACGCTGGATAGCAGAACTGCGGTGCATAGTCCCCCGCGCCCCGCCAACTTCGATGCGACCGGCTTTGTCCCAGTCTTGCTCGTCGCCCACGCCATCGATCGCCGGATGAATAAAGCTTTCAGGGCGGTGATCCCCCCGCACCTCGTGAACTTCCACCCCACGGTACAGCTGTTCGGGAACCGGCTCGTCCAGCGCTTGGTAGAGAGCGATCAGGTGCTCCCGGAACAGCTGGTCGAACATGGCATCCTGGTTGGAGGAGTGACCTTCCCCGAACCACCAGAACCAGTCAGAACCCTCCGCTGCGTACAGCGCCTCCCAAGCTTCCGGATTGCTTTTTTCTGTCGCTTCCGGATGATTCGCCAGCACTTGTCGCGCTTGAGCCAGCAAATCCCAGGCCCGATTTTTAGCCTTGTCGCCAATCCAGGTTGTCAGACTGCCATCCACCCAAGAACCGCTGTGCAGCTGACTGGGGGGCAGGGTTTCTGTCGGCGGGAACTGCTCAATAAACTCGGAAACCGTCACCAGTTTGATATCTTCAGCGTCGCTGAGGGTTGCATAGAGCGCTTCCAGGAAAGGTTTGCCGTCTTCGAGGTAGTGCTCCCAGCAATTCTCGCCGTCGAGGGCAATGGTCACCAGCCAGGGCTGTTCCAAGGCTGTGCCCCCTTCGGGCTGGCGCTGTTTCAAACAGCGGGAGATCGCCTCCAAGTGGCCCACCAAGTTAGCCGCCGCCCGTTCCGGCTTCATCGATCCGTAGGTAAAGCCAATCAAATCCGACAGTCGGTGATCGCGGAAGACAATTGCCAAGTCACCGTATTCAGTTGGCAGCCGGTAAGGCCGGTACAGCGCCTCCGGTTCGCAGACATTACCCGTAGTGTCTCGGTGGAAAAAGGTTTTCAGCGTCCAGCCCAAGATCGCCTCATCCGAGCAAATCCATTTGAACCCTTGATCGGCAATGTGGGGCAAAATTGCAGGGCTGACCGCCTGCTCCGATGGCCACAACCCGCGCGGCTGCCGGCCAAACCGGTCTTTGTACATATCCCAAGCTTTGCTCAAGTGGCGGGGAATGTCCTCCTCCCACTGGAAGCGCTGTTCCGGCAAAATCATGTTCGGAATTGCCACCCGACCGGCATTGCTATCTGCCAGCAGCGGTAAAATCGGGTGAGTGTAGGGAGAAGTTATCACCTCCAACTGGCCGGCATCTTGCATTTTCCGGTGTTGTGGTATAATGCGCCCCATAATTTCTCGCTGCTTGGCATAAATCTGCTGCCGGTCAGTAAAGGTAAAATTCTTACCCTGCTTTAACCACTGAGCAATTTCCGGCTCATCCCAGAACAGCGGGTCGAACCAAGCCAGGTTGTGCCAAGCTAGCAAATCGCTATAATCTGGCGGGAGCCAATTTTCCCGACACCACGCCCATCCCTTTTCTTGCCGCTGGCGGTACAGCTGTGCGTAGCGGGGGTGGGGGTCAACTAAGGTGTGGTGGTTGGCATCAAAGAAATGCTCAACAATAAATTGTTGCTGAGCTGTGGTCAGTTCCTCGGTTGGCGTCAGCGCCGCTGTCAGGTAAGGATCTTTCGCCGTGCCGGCAACGTAATCCTCGATCTGCACGATCAGCGAGGGAACCAGATTAACCGTTTGGTGCAGCTTTGGATAGCGTTCCAGCAGCAGTACGAGATCCAAGTAATCTTTCGTACCGTGCAGCCGCACCCAAGGCAGCCGGTACTCTCCCGCCGTGCGGCTTTTGTAGAGCGGCTGGTGCTGGTGCCAGATGAAAGCGACGTATAGCGGATGGGGCATGGGATTGCGCTTAAAAACAAACAGGAAAAAGCAGCTTGCTCTCCCTGTTCAATGTATCAGTTTTCCGATACTTTTTTGCGTGCCAACCTTTGACAGTCGCGCTCCTAATACCGGAGGGGCGGGTTTATGCAAAATGTCTCTGGGAAATTCAGATGCTGGTAAACCCGCCCCTACTTTAGCTCTCAACCAAGGCGTATCAACCAATGCCCGCAGGAAAATCCCGCGAGCACAATGTCCACTCACCCTTGATTTTGGGCTAGAGTGGTGCTTTTCAGAGCAGCCACCTGCCGAGTGGTTCTCAGGTTCAGGCGACTGTCTTGAGCAAAGTATAGCATAACTAGGAAGAGGGAACGCAAATCGCCTGCTGCTGTCAGCCCCCTATGATGCGTCAGCTGTCTCTGAGCTGTCAGGTGTGGGGTGCGGTGCCGGCTGTCGCCTCATATCCGGTTGGTTAACTGCTATTAGGAAGTCGGGGCGGGCAATTAATTACCCCCAATACCCCGCGCCGCCCCCGAAGCCCGCTGCCCCCATACCCATACCCTGCGCCCAGTCCCCGCTGACTACAGCACTTGCTCGACTTCTGCAATTTCCGGGATGGATTCGCGCAACCGGCGCTCAATCCCCATCCTCAGCGTCATTGTCGAGCTCGGACAAGAACCGCAAGCTCCCTGGAGCCGCAGCTTCACAATGGGGCCATCTATTTCAACCAGCTCAACATTGCCGCCATCCGACATCAGGTAGGGGCGCATTTCATCCAAAACAGTTTCAACGTTTTCAGGTGTGAGTTCTAGAGTTGCCGACATGGTTTTCCTCCCAAAAATCTTTCCTTGCAATTGAGGCTATATCGATCCTATCTTGTTTGCCGCCTCGTCTGTCTCCCCCCGCATGCTGTGGGGGCACCCCTTGTGGCGTTGCAGCGGGCTCGACCCGGCACCCCAACCCCTCTACCCGCCTGCACGCCTAGGGGGAGTGAGAAGGGGTTGTCGTCAGGTGGGAAAAGTTGAAATCATCCTTCTGGTCTGCAACGCCCCTGGTGGGTGCCCGCAACGCATGCGGACCGCCAGAAAGCGCCGGACGGCTAAACCGCTACTAGCTCGAGCAGCTTGACGTTGGAGAAGTTGAACTCGGTGGTCGTGACCGAGCCATTTTCCTTAGAGTGGACGACTTGGCGCGTCATCACCCAGTAATCGCCGATTTTCTCGTAGGTGTCTTCAAATTGCAGTTCCCGGATGATCTCATTCGTCTGGGGGTTGCGGAAAACGGCGTCGTACCGGCTGGCAACGTAGCCAACGCCAGTGTCCAAGCTTTCGTGCGTGTCAATCACAAAGGCCATCCGACCCATCACCCGGCTCACCTGGCAAATTTCGGTGCCCCGGATTTTGTAGTTAGACCCCATCGAGTCGCCTTTAACAAGAATCTCCACTGCGCCGGTGTCGTCTGCTGTGCCGGTGCTAAAGGTATTTTTCCCGTGGGAGTCCTCAAAGGAGTTCCGTTTGCGGTGGGTGACCACGTCCCGCAGCTGGGTGTAGACACTCTGTTTCACCTCTTCGTCTTCGATGCCGGTGACTTCCACACTATAGTCGCGATTGATGCGAAGGGAGCCGGTGTAGACTTCTTCACCCTGCTTGAGCTCAACATCTGCGCTGTAGCCAGGAAAGTCGGCATCCCAGGTATACCGGTTTTCGTAAGCGGCTCTGAATAAGTCGCGAGCAGAAGGAAGCTCGGTCATGGAATCCTCTCGGTATCAACAATTATTTCTTAGTATAAGAATCCTGTCAAAATTTTGAAACCGACCGGCTGCCGGCTTTCTGGCGCCCCCGTCCCTCCATATCACATTTTATAGAAAAAGTCAATGATCTCGTGCAGTACGGTTTCCCTCACCGGCACTCAATAGAGAGGCACAGTGAAGGTGACTGTCGAGCCCAGTCCCTCGCCCATACTGTAAAAATGAATCTCGCCCCCCATCGCTTCTACCAGTTTTTTGGAGATCGCCAGACCCAGACCTCTGCCCGGGTAGGGACTTGCGGTGGAGCAGTGCACTCGAAAGAAAGGTTCAAACAGCCGGCGCTGATATTCCACCGGCACCCCAATGCCGGTGTCAGACACTCGCACTTCCACCATTCCCGGACGCTCTCGTTCGTGAACGATCGCCCTCTGTCTGAGTACCTCAGCACTAATCGTCACCCCACCAAAATGGGTGAATTTGATCGCATTGCCAGCCAGATTTAACATGACTTGCAGCAGCCGCCTGTAGTCGGCGCACACGAGAATTTCCTCGGCGGGCATTTGCATGTTGAGGTATAACGGCTTGTCGCTCACCTGAGCCAGCGTATAGCGCCGCACATCTCTGAGAAGTTTATTAAAATTGACCGGCAGCAATTCCAGCTGCATCTGAGCCGGTTTAGCCTTAAAATTCAGGATGTCATTAATCATTTCATAGAGATGGAGCGCCGAGCGGTAAGCATCTTGGAGAAAAGCCCGCTCCTCCGCAGGCTCGTCCACCAGATCGTCTATAACCAGCTTCAGAGGCCCAATTATACCGTTGAGGGGATTGCGAATTTGGTCGTTAATCGTGAGCAGGAACTGGCTTTTCAAACTCAAGGCTTCTTGCGCTTGCGAGCGAGCCGACTGCAATTCCTGATAGAGGTTAGCGTGAGCGATTGCGCTTCCCGCCATATCCGCTACCTCCCGCACAAACTCGAGATCCACAGGCTCCCACCGGCGAGGGAAATCGCACTGGTGCAGGCTAATCACAGCGTTGGGCTGGTCTTGATAGCAGCATTGCACCGCCAGCAGCGACTGTCGTCCGAAAAGGTCGCCGCCGCTCAGCCTTGCGGCTACCACCACTTCCTTTGTCGCCAGCGCCTGACTCAAATAAGGCTCCGTTTGCAGCTGGAGTTCCAAACCCAGCATCGAAGAAACTGACTCAAGGGCGCACTCAGCCACCACCCGCAAGATGGCGCTCTTACTTTGGTAAGGACAAATGATACAGCGGCTGGCACCTGTTGCCGGTCTGAGCTTCTGAACCGTTTCCTGCCAAATCGTGTTTAAATCCCGCGTGCGGCGGATATTCCTGCCAATTTCCAGCAACAGTTTTTGGGATGTTTCTGATATTTGTTGGGTCACAGCACCCTCCTTAAACGACTTTGACGCCCGAATCCCACAAACAGTCGCCCTTGGAAAACTGACATTCAGCTTTCACACTTATCTGCCGGAAGGAATTCTGAACACTCAGCACCCTCCTAGACATAGCTGCGTTTCAGCTTCCTTAATTTTATTTAATTACGTATAATTAGCTTATTATAGTTAGGGGTGGGGCGGCTGGCGGTCGGGCAAGTATATCCAGTGCCGACTGGGAGAAAATCTCTGCTACCGACACCCCTTCCGGCCTGCGTCCGGCCCGGTATATATATAAACTATTCATACGGAATATATCTCCAAACGATTGTCTGTGACCGGGTTTCCGTAAATATACTTAAATTTTGCCATGTTCGGTTTGGTCATTGCCAGAAATTGTACTTAGCTTTATTGAATCTTTAACAAAATTTGGATAAAGACCAGTGAGTGAACTCGTAAAATTACAGATAGCGTGTGGCTTTCAGGCACAGTAAGGGGTAAGAGATTCTGTAAAGATCCTGTAAAATAGCGTGGGCAGCGGCTTGTGCGGGGCAATCGGGGCAGCGGCTTGTGCGGGCAGGGGGGGGTGCCCTAAAGAAACAGGTCAATGGCGTCAGTATGTGGCGAGCAAATGATCACCGGCTCCTGATAGAGGGGGACAGTAAACGTCACCGTAGATCCCAGACCCTCGCCCATACTGTAGAAATGAACCGAACCCCCCATAGCTTCCACGAGCTTTTGGGAGATAGCCAGTCCCAAGCCGGTGCCGCCGTACTGACGGGTGCGGGAGCTGTCCACCTGAGAGAAAGACTGAAACAGGCGGTGCTGTTTTTCCAGAGGCACCCCGATGCCGGTATCCGCCACACGGACTCTAACCATCCCCGGGAGTTCCCGATTCTGAACAATCACCTTCTGGCGTACCACCTCAGCGCTGACGCTGACCCCGCCAGAGTGGGTGAATTTAATAGAATTGCCAACCAGGTTTAACATCACCTGAAGCAGCCGCTGGTAGTTGCCGAACAGAATACACTCGTCATAGGTTCCCGGCTTTTGCACTTGGAAGAAGAGATTTTTCTGCTGCACCTGGGCCTGCGTCAAGTCCCCGACATCCTTAAAAAGCTCATCCAGCTTCACAGGGCCCAGTTCCAGGTGCATCTTGCCGGCCTCAATTTTAGCGATATCCAAGACATCATTAATCAAATTGAGCAGATGCAGGGCAGAGCGGTAAGCCTCGCGGAGAAATTCCTCCTGCTCTTCGGGATCGTCCGCCATCCCATCGATAATCAGCTTCAGGAATCCAATCATACCATTGAGGGGCGTGCGCAGCTCGTGAGAGGTATTCGCCAGAAACTCGCTTTTCAAACGAGAGGCTTCCTCAGCTTCCTCGCGGGCTGCTTGCAATTCCTTGTAGAGAGTGGCGTGAGCCAGCGCCGTGCCGACTTGATCCGCCAGCTCCCACACGAACTCGATCTCAGCCGCACTCCAGGAGCGAGAGCTGCCGCACTGATGCAGGCAAATCAGAGCCTTGGGCCGGTCTTGGTAGCACGCCGGCACCACCAGAACCGACTGCTGCTGAAACTCGCCGGCGGGGATTTGCTCGAAGGCAATTGGTTCGGCAGTAACGAGCGCCTTCCTCAAGTCAGGCTCGTCAGCCAGAGACAGTTCCAGCCCCAGCATAGAAGGGAAAGATTCTTGGAGGCACTCAGCTACGGCACGCACCGAAGTGCTGGAACTGCTACAGGGGCAAATAATGCAGCGACTCAGAGAGAGCGCCTGCCCAAGCCCATTAACCGTTTGCTGGCAAATCGTCTGGAAATCCAGAGTGCGGCGGATATTGCGGGCAATTTTGCTGAGCAGTTTTTGGTAGAGTTCCGATCCCGGTGGCAGGGTGCGGCGGATGCTGCCCACAATTTCGGCCAGCAGTTTTTGCTGCGGCTCCAGGCCAGACGCCTCAACTGTCGGGTCGCCCGCTGGCTCAGTGCCAGACCCGGGCTGAGTGCTATGGTTCGACTGCAGCAGCCTTCCCATCACCAGAACCGCAGTCACGTCTGAGGAAGATGTCAAAATCGGGCTGACAACCAGCTCGAAAAGAAAATACTGCTCGGCATAGCGAAACGGATAGTTGAACCGTTCTGGAATCCGGCTTTGCAAAACCCGCCGCACCCGGTCCATATAGGGTGCGAGCGCCACCGGCCCGAAAGTTTGCGACAGCGTTAGTCCCACGACTTGCTCGGGCAGCAGACCGTAACCCTCAGCCGGTTGCCAGTAGAAGGAAAGATAGACGCCTGTGGCGTCTTGAGTGAATGCCAACTCTGCCCCCAGCCCTTGCAACCAGAGAGAATTTTCACTTGTCGTAGATGCTAAGCCTGGAGATTGAGCAACAGAAAGCTGGTTGTCAACAGAAGAGGTCATCAGATTTCACAGAAGAAACTGCCGCGCCTGAATCCTGACAGATAAGCCTAAGCGTGGGCACTAGATATAGGTCAGTGGTGATTGGTGATTGGGTTTCTGATTGCGTCCCATACCAGGCGAGCGGTGCCCGGTGCCGGTTGGGGTTAGGTGTCAGGTTTCAGGTGTCAGGTTTAAGGGGTTGGGTGTCAGGTTTGAGGAGCAACCCCATGCCCCATCGCCCGCTGCCCCCATGCCCGGTGCCATGCCCGCAATTCGCTTCAATCATTCCATTCGCCTCTGGGGGGCACGGGTGGGTTTCTCATCAGGTGGCGAGTCAGGTCGTCATCCCGACCCGCTTCCCCGCGCAGCCACTGCCGCAGAGCGGTTTCAACGATCTTGCTGGGGTCATTGGTGAGGTGCTTGAGCTGATCGACCAGTTCGGAATCGATATGGACGGAAACTTCTACTTTCTCAGCTGAGCGGCGAGTGTCAACAGCAGGCTCGTTCATAAACAGAAATCCTAATCACAAACAACGAAGGGGCGAAAGCAGCTGGCATGGCTGACAGCAACTGGACTGACTGGCCATCGAGGAGCGCGGTCGGTCCTGTGTTCGGTGCAGCGACGACCGGCATCCGGAGGTGGCAGCTGCGTTCCCTAAAGCCTATTGTACGACGCTGCTTTATACACTATAAGAACAGCCGCAACACCTTAAGCGCGAAGAAAGGATTAAAATGCAATAAGCGGGCTTCTGCCCTGGCAACCGCTGTCCCCCTCCCACTGGTTTTGAAGCTGAGCGCAGCTTATGCTAAGCGTATGACTGACGTCCCCGTCTCTCGCATTCGTAATTTTTCGATTATTGCCCACATCGACCACGGCAAATCCACCCTGGCTGACCGCCTGTTGCAGGCCACCGGCACGGTGGATGCGCGGGAGATGAAAGAGCAGTTCCTGGACAACATGGAGCTGGAACGGGAGCGCGGCATCACTATCAAGCTGCAAGCGGCCCGGATGAACTACACGGCTAAGGATGGCCAGCTCTACGTTCTCAATTTGATTGACACTCCGGGCCATGTGGATTTCTCCTACGAGGTGTCCCGCAGTCTCGCCGCCTGCGAGGGGGCGCTGCTGGTGGTGGACGCCTCCCAGGGCGTCGAGGCGCAGACTCTGGCCAATGTTTACCTGGCCCTGGAGCACAATCTGGAGATTATCCCGGTTCTCAATAAAATTGACCTCCCCGGTGCCGACCCCGATCGGGTCAAACGGGAAATCGAAGAAATCGTTGGCCTCGATTGCAGCGGTGCCATTCTCGCCTCCGCTAAAGAGGGCATTGGCATTGACGAAATCCTGGAGGCGATGGTAGCTCGCGTGCCGGCACCGCAAGATACGGTGGCTTCCCCCCTGCGGGCGCTGATTTTTGACAGCTATTACGATCCCTATCGCGGCGTGATCGTTTATTTCCGCGTTATGGACGGCACGGTGAAAAAAGGCGACCGCATCCTGCTGATGGTTTCGGGCAAACAGTACCAGATTGACGAGTTGGGCGTACTCTCCCCCAGCCAAACTCAGGTGGGCGAACTCCACGCCGGCGAGGTGGGCTATCTGGCGGCGGCGATTAAAACTGTCGAAGACGCCCGCGTCGGCGATACGATCACTCTGGCGCAGGCACCGGCAGCGGAACCCCTCCCCGGCTACGCCGAGGCCAAACCGATGGTGTTTTGCGGTCTTTTCCCCACCGACGCTGACCAATTTCCCGACTTGCGCGAAGCCCTGGAAAAGCTGAAATTAAATGATGCGGCGCTGCACTACGAGCCGGAAACTTCCAGCGCTATGGGTTTCGGTTTCCGCTGCGGCTTCCTCGGCTTGCTGCATATGGAGATCGTCCAGGAGCGTCTGGAACGGGAATACAACCTGGATTTGATTGTCACGGCTCCTTCTGTGGTTTACCGGGTGACGACTACCAGCGGTGAGGTGCTCGATGTTGACAATCCCAGCCACTTGCCGGAACCTCACTACCGGGAGAAGATTGAAGAGCCTTATGTCCAGGTGGAGCTGATTACGCCGGAAACCTATGTCGGCACTCTGATGGAACTCTGTCAGAGCCGGCGCGGCGTGTTTAAGGACATGAAGTATCTCACCCCAGAACGCACGGCGCTGATTTATGAATTGCCGCTGTCTGAGGTGGTTACTGACTTTTTTGACCAGATGAAGTCCCGCTCGCGGGGCTACGCCAGCATGGAGTACCATGTGATCGGCTACCGCGAAAATCCCCTGGTCAGGCTGGATATCATGATCAATAATGACCCGGTTGACGCTCTGGCGATGATTGTCCACCGCGACAAAGCCTATCACGTCGGGCGGGCTCTGGTGGAAAAGCTCAAGGAACTGATCCCCCGCCACCAGTTCAAGGTTCCGCTGCAAGCTTCTATCGGCTCTCGGGTGATCGCTAGCGAGCACATCCCCGCCCTGCGCAAGGATGTTCTGGCAAAATGTTACGGTGGGGACATCAGCCGCAAGAAAAAACTGCTGCAAAAACAAGCTAAGGGGAAAAAGCGGCTGAAGGCGATCGGCACGGTTGATGTGCCGCAAGAGGCTTTCATGGCGGTACTGAAGCTGGATCCGGGTTAGCCCCTGAATTTGGGGAGCGGCGGTGTCTGTGCGGTTGGATTCGATGACAATTTCGGCCTCGCACGAGGCTGGGGCAAAACTGTTTGCGCGGCTGGGAACCCCACCCCCCAACCCCTTCCCCGTGTTAGCGCAGCGGCTCCGTAGGAGCTACGGGGAGGAGGAGAAAAAGAGGGAGAAACAGAGGGAGAAAAGAGACGCCTCTAGCTGACACGGCACTCGCTCCGGCTTTTTTCCTGCTTCCCACAAAGCTGTCCCAACCTTTGATGCCTTTTGGCGTTGATCGCAGCACCCGTCAGGCGTTGCTCGCGCACAGCGTGCGGAATTTAAAGATTTGATAAATTTTCGGCGGCTGTTGACCATGACAGCCGCTTTTTTGCTAAGTTGCTACTGGGTGTGATTTTCTTGCGGGTTTTTGGGCAGCCTAAAGAAGTAAGGATAGATTTGGCGTGCCGAGTTCAAGGCGGATGCGCTCTCATTTGAGCCAGATGTGAGAAGGACGAATACAGTCTCCCCTTCTCGCCATCCTCACCTGTGGTTGGACTGCCAATTGTTGAACTTTAGTCTCGCCCTGTCCAAAACTGGATAAGTTGCAAACATGAGAATTTTGGAAGGTCAAAACCTGCATCTTGATGTTATCAATGCTTTTGCTTCAGAAAAAT
>JALOOK010000444.1 GCA_025454445.1 Oscillatoria sp. Prado101
TTTTGTAATAGGGCGACCAGACTGTCATGTTCAAATCTCCAAGCACAACCTTTGGGGTTTTTAGCTGCTGGAGGTACTGGCTGAGTTCTTCAAGCTGGCTGTTGCGCCACTCAAAGTATTCTTGACTAGTGGGAGGAAGCGGATGCGTGGCGAGAATTGAAATAACTTTTCCTTGCCAGGTCACACCGGCAGACAAACTGGGAATTTCATCTCGGAACAGCTGGACAGTCTTGTTCTGGAGAGGCAGAGAGCTATAAAGGGCTATTCCAAAATTGTCTTCCCTAGGGTATACTAAAGAATAGGGGAGAAGAGCGCGAAGCGTGTCAAGTCTCTTGGCCCAAGCCTCGTTGACTTCTAAAAACACAGCGATATTAGGTTTTTCTTCTTGGATGAGGGAGAGAACGTCCTGATAGCGCCGGTTGGAAGTCAGGATATTGGCCAGGAGAAACCGCAGCTCCAGTCCCGCAGGATCTACAGCACTTCTGGGCTGGGGGATGTACCAGGGGAGAATGGCAGCAAGATTGAGAGCGATGCAGAAGAGACTGACAAGACACCACAATTTCCTGCGGGTAAAAGAAAAGAAAATTAAGGCCAAGCAGCAGATGGCTAAATATTGCAATTTGAAATGGCTGGTCAGTTCAAGATAGAGGTGATAGGCTCCCAGATAGCCGGTCAGAGAAAAGATCGCAGAAACAGCGGTTCCGAGAATTAGCCAGCGGGAGAGGACGTTTTTAATTTGCTTGCGCCAGTCTGTTCTATTGAAAAATGGATGCATAAACCTGTAAGGCGAGTTGTAAAGATCACAGCACCGGCACCAAACCCGGGGTGCCGGTTGCCAACCAGATAGCCGTCTTCAGAGGCGAACTGGAAGTGCTTTGGCAGGAGCGCGGATGGTGGTACAATTTGGGGGGGGGCGGCACCGGCACAGAGCTTTGGCGAGAGAGCCCAAGCCTGTCCGGGCGGCCTGCCTGAGCGCCAGAACGCCCGCTTCCCTCGCTCCCGCCAGAAAAGCGCGTCCGTTACATCCGTTACCGAATCAGGGCTCTTGCATGCGTTATATCCGTTATAGCCGAGCCCGGGAGCCATTGCCACCGGGCGGACGAGCGCTGCGCCTTGCCTTGTTCGCAAGCCAGGAGGAAAGCGCATTCCTGCGGTTTCGCAGTAATTTCAGAGGAACACCAACAACTCCAACCCCAAATCAGCGTGATCGCCATTTATCCGGGCAGCTTCGATCCGATTACCTTCGGTCACCTCGACATCATTGAGCGTGGCTGCAAGCTGTTTGAGCGCGTGATCGTGGCGGTTGTGCGCAATCCCAACAAAACGCCGCTGTTCAGCGTAGCTGAGCGGGTCAGCCTGATTCGCCAGTCCACGCAACACTTGGACAACATAGAAGTGGACAGTTTTGAAGGTCTGACGGTAAACTATGCCAAAATGCGAGAAGCTAAAGTGCTGCTCAGGGGGCTGCGCGTCCTTTCAGACTTTGAAATGGAGTTGCAGATGGCGCACACCAACAACACGCTCTACGAGCAAATAGAGACAGTTTTTCTCGCCACCTCTAACGAGTACAGTTTCTTAAGTAGTAGTGTAGTCAAAGAGATCGCCAGGTTTGGTGGCTCTGTCGATCATCTAGTTCCCCAACATGTTGCCCTAGAGATTTCCCGATGTTACGCCAGGACCCATCCCGGATCGATCCCGACCTCACAGGAAGCAGCCCTCAGGATGAATCACGACCGAGTGGCTCCGGAGGCATAGATATCCAGCGGGAGCTCAACCGGCTCGAGGAGATGATTCTCGACAGCCCCCGCATCCCGCTGACGCGACGCACTCTCATTGATGAAGAAATTGTGCTCGACCAGCTGGATCTGGTGCGCCTAAACTTGCCTGCGGCTTATCTGGAGGCGGAAGAAATTATGCGCCGCCGAGAGGAAATTCTGGGACAGGCGGAGAGGTACGCGCAGGAAATCCTGGCGGCGGCGGAACAGGAAGCGGCTCAGATTTTGGATGAAATGGGGCTGCTCCGGCAGGCCAAGCAGGAAGCGGAGCAAATCCGGCAGCAGGTTCAGCAAGAGTGCGAGCTAGTCCGAGAGGAGACGATTGCTGAAATTGAGCGGGTGCGCAGGCAAGCCGGGCAGGAAATCGAGGAGATGCGGAAGCGGGCGATAGCGGAGTGCCAAGAGATTCAAGCCGGCGCTGACGACTACGCCGATCGGGTGCTGAGAAATATCGAGCTGCAGCTGGGCGAAATGATGCGGGTGATCCAAAATGGCCGGCAGCAGTTACACCAGGAGTCGGCAGCTTTGCGCCAGCCCGAGGCACCGCCGGCGGTGCCGCCACCGGCGCGTCCTGCACCTCAGACGCGCCCAACCGAGCGGCCCAAGCATTAAACTGGCCAGTGCGGTTAGCTGAAAGCGCACTGTACTTTTAGCCCACCGCCCCTATTCTGGATACCAAAACATGCCTTTAATACCCTCAGGGTCAGGCATAAAGCCTAAATTTCGGTAAAAATCCACGACGTGGGGGTCGGCGAACAGGGTAATGTTGCTGATATCTTCGCTGCGAAGTTTCTTAATCAGAAACTTCATCATCGCCTTACCCAAGCCTTTGCCTTGATAGTCTGGGTGAACCACCACATCCCAGAGAGTGGCATTAAAGGCATGGTCTGATGTGGCGCGGGCAAAGCCAATCAGACGGCGTTTGGCCCCTCGCTGCTCCCACATCGAAACCACAAGAAAACTGTACTGGATGGCTTTTCTGACTTTCCGCAGCGGACGCCGCGACCAGCCCACAGCATCGCAGAGTTCCTCTAGTTCGTAAAGGTCAATTTCCCGGTCGGTGGTGAAATAAATGCGCAAGGGATTGCCGTTGCGATCCCGCAGGATCTTGGGGACTGGCTCACCTGCACCTGCTGTAACATAATCCTCAGTTTGGACTGGATCGGGGGCAGAAGAGGCGTCAGAACTGCTAAATAAGTTTTTCCAAAAACCCATGCCGGCGACTTTAAGGTATTGAGACTTGCCCCGGCGGGAAGCGCGGGGAATTCTTCAGGCACTGCAACCGGAATATCTGGTAGGGGCTACATGAGAGCAGCTGCCAGGAACCCGGCACAGCGCAGAAGCCATTACTGGCGAGCGTGCTGTCAAAAGACCGCTGTTGATTCAGGGAGAGGGAGTTTACCGCACGAGTAGACGCGACGGGCGCGTTATAGAGGTGGAGGCAACGCGAGAGTCCCCAAGTAGGATTGAAAACATTATATCAGGAAGTTGAGTGCACTCCATAGCCCGCAGGCATTTATCTGTGGCCTTTGAGAGGGATTCACGCCCCCAAACCTAGCGCCCCACCTGTAGATAATAGCACCTTTCCAGAGACAGGCCGGATAAAGGCCACAGTGACACTCAACCAGCTTGCCGCCGATTCGCATCGCCGGCAGCCAGCCCAATTCCCCTCGGAGCGAGGGACTTGAGTATTTTTGCTCGGGGGTGCCGGGCCCGGTGAGCCCGGGCGCGACCTCTGTGAGCCCGCCAAAGTCATCAACCTGTGAGAGCCATCCAGCCCTAGAATGGGAAAAGGGGTCAGTGCGGTGGTTGTTCTAGAGATTTGGTGAGAGCGGCTTGCTCAAGCCATGCGGCCTAATTGTAGGGACTTGAAGGAGTGTGGCGCTCTCAAGCGATTCGTAGCAAGCTCAAGCCGAACAGCAAGCTGGCCACTCCAAGGGCCAAACACGCGGAGGACAGTCGGCGGGTGCGGTGGCGTCAGGCGCACAATCTCTGTGTCAAGCCTATCTGCAACCAGACTCAAAAAACTGTTGACTAACCGCGTCAAACCTCACTACCCTTGGATGGAAAAATTGTCCAGCTGAGGAAGCCAGTATGCTTTTTAACCGTTCGGGGAAACGCTATTTCAGTGCCGCGCCCCCACTCGGTAAGGTTTAAACGCTACGATCGCTTTCGTGCCGGTATTCCCTGTCACTCAATGCTGCCAATCTCACCCTCAAAAACCAATGCCCCTTGACTTCGGGCTTTACAACAGAACGCTCGTCCGGATTTGAGATTGACAGAGACTCAAACGCCTCTATCAATCTGGAAAACTATCCATCACCAGAAGCCGGCGCAGGCGGTGGAAGCCTGCTGCAGTCGCGACAAGCGGGTGCGGCAGAGTGGGAAGCGCGATTGAAGCCGGTGCGCCCCAAAAAAGCAGGAAGCTTTCCATCAAAAAAGGGCAGTAATGTCCGTCGCCGATTTGGGCGAGTGCGGATTGAGCAGAAACTGGGCTGCAGTTCTCCCCAGTGCATTCGAGCTGGCAAGTGAGTTTCCCCCCCATTATGGCTCCAGGTTTAAAATCATCTACACTTGAACTGCTCAAGCGCTTTAACCGGGCGTTTCCCCAGTTCTACGAGCAATTTGTTAGCAGTGAAATTCAACTGCAAAACCTGAAGCTCGCCTACCAGCTCTACAAAACTCGGCAAGCAGTGATTGAGCTGAAAC
>JALOOK010000445.1 GCA_025454445.1 Oscillatoria sp. Prado101
GCGAACTCAGGGTTAAGGGCGATGGCCTGGTCAAAGTCGGCTATCGCCGCCACCAGGTCTCCCTGAGCCTGACGAGCAGCGCCGCGTTTATTGTAGGCATCAGCGAACTCGGGGTCGAGGGCGATAGCCTGGTCAAAGTCGGCTATCGCCCCGGCCAGGTCGTTCTGAACCTGGCGAGCAATGCCTCGGCTGAAATAGGCAATGGTCTCCTTGGGTTTCAGGGCGATGACTTGCTCAATGGCGGATTGGGGGCGGATACTGTCTGCGGGGGAAAGGACAGTGACTCAATCACCGGCAGTGAGGGCGACGACAACCTCTATGGAGACAGCGGCAATGACTTGCTATTCGGCAATACTGGCGCTGACAAGCTCGATGGCGGAGCAGGGGATGATACCCTCTGCGGCGGCAAAGACAGCGACACCCTCACCGGCAGCTCTGGCAATGATACCCTTGCCGGCAACAAGGGCTCCGATAGCCTTGCCGGTGGGGATGGCAATGACTGGCTGTGCGGCAATCAGGGGGCTGACACCCTTGATGGGGGTTCCGGCAATGACACCCTGTTTGCAGGCAAAGACAGTGACAGCCTCACCGGCGGCGATGGCGATGACTTCCTCTGCGGCGATCTGGGCAGCGACACTCTCACCGGCGGCACCGGCAGCGACCGCTTTTCCAGCAGCACGGGTGTTCCCTTCACCGCAGCTGCAGGCGTCGATACCATCACTGATTTCCTTGCCGGCACTGACAAAATTCTCCTGTCTCTGACAGTGTTCGCCAGCATCACCAGTGTGGCGGGAACTGGTTTTAGCTCACCTGGGGAGTTTGCCACTGTCGGGAGTGACGGTGACGCTGCTGCTAGCAGTGCGCTTGTTGTCTACAACTCGGTGCGTGGCAATTTGTTCTACAACCAGAATGGCAGCGCTGAAGGCTTTGGGGAGGGCGGTCAAGAAGCCACCCTTTCTGGCAATCCAGCCCTCACCGCAACCGACTTCATCATTCAAGCTTGGTAAAAAACCCGGTTTCTGGGTTTGGGGGCTAAGAAACCGGGTTTCTGAATAAATCTCTCGGATAAGAGACAAAATTTCTCGCAGAAACCCGGTTTCTGGGGGGCTGAGAAATCTAAGAAACCGGGTAACTCCTGCGAAACCCGGTTTCTGATGTCCTTAGCGCATATTCTGCTTGCGTTCTGCCTTGGGATCGCGTGTCCCCGCTGCAGCGATCTCGGCATCCAATAAGGTTTGACCGGTCGCCGCCAGATAGACATCATCCAAGCTGGGGCGAGACTGGGCAATGCCAAAAGTGGGCAAACCTGCATCCCGCAAAGCTTGCTGAATCGTCAGCAGGGCGTCACTCTGCGGCGTGACGACCAAGTTCAGGGAGTTGCCTTGGGCGCTGTTAATAATCGCTTCCCGCACAAAGGGGAGCGATCGCAGCATGTCTCTGGTTTTTTCCGCTTCTTCCAGGGGGGAAAACTCCCGGATGCGCAGGGTAATGCGATCGCCTCCCACCCGGTCTTTCAACTCGGAGGGGGTGCCGGTGGCAATCACCACCCCCCGGTCAATAATCGCCACCCGATCGGCCAGGGCGTCAATCTCTTCGAGATAGTGGCTGGTGATCAGCACCGTGGTGCCATTATCCCGCAGACCGCGCAGGAAATCCCACACCGCTATCCGGCTTTCGATATCCAGCCCGACTGTAGGTTCGTCGAGCACCAAAACAGCCGGCTGGTGCAGCAACCCCGCCGCCAAGTCGAGACGCCGGCGCAATCCGCCTGAATACTTGCCGGTTTGCTTGTCCGCCCACTCCTCTAAACCCAGCAAGGAAATTGCCCTGTCAATCCGCTCTTTTGCCAATTTTTTCGGAATGTGGTATAATGCCGCCTGGAGTTGCAGCAATTCCCGACCGGTGAGCACCTTATCTATCGCGACTTCTTGCGCGACGTAGCCGAGGCGCTGTCTGGCAACCTTGGGGTTTTCGACAGCGGAAATGCCGCACACTTCCAGGCGACCGGCGTCTGGCGTCGCCAAAGTGCACAGACAGCGGATGGTTGTGGTTTTCCCGGCACCGTTGGGCCCTAGCAGGCCAAAAATTTCCCCCGCTTCGATTTGAAAGGAAACGTCTTTCACGGCTTCCACCGAGCCATAGCGTTTCTGGAGTTTCTCGATTAAAACGGCTGGAGCCATGATTTTCGTTTGAGAGGTTGATTCAAATCTAAACACTCTTTTATTCTATTTTATGATCTTGCCGGTGGGAGCTTTCAGCCGGTGGGCCGGTTGGCAGCAGTGCTGGCCTTCATCTGCGGTGCCGGTGAGGGCTGAAGCCCTAACTACAAACTGGAAGCGCTCAAGGCATTTGTGCGTTAATCGTGCCAGAATCGTCGTATACTCGCAATAAGCTGTTCGCAGAAAGCCGGTCTGGAAAGACAACCAAATTGTAAGAATTGGGGTCCCGCGCTGAAGGCACTTTCAACGCTTCGATGGTTTGTAAATTGTAGGCAGCCTCTCCGAGAGTTTGAGTGGGAGCAATCTGACCCAGTGCATTCATCAACCGCCAATTGCCGGTGAGTTCCTGCAAATTGGTGCTTAAGGTGTTTTGGCTATCAAAAGCCGCGATCTCCAAAACGGCGCTCAACTTATATTCGATAGAGAGTAAAAGCTGTGGTGGTTTGAGAAGACACTTGAGTTCTGTTCTTGCTTTCAACAGAGCTTCCACCTCTAGCAGGGAGGTCACAGGATGATCGGCAAGGTACAGCGCCTCAAATGCTGAGGGTGGATTGTACCTGCCGCCGAATCGGAAAGAGCCAATCGAGGACAAGCAGGTATTGAGGTGTCGGATATGGACAGCACGAAAAGCCAACCCGGGCATGGCTAAGGTTGGCAGTGATGCCAGAGCCGCAATAAGTTGATTGTCAGTTAGCATTTAGAAACGCTCCTTATCCGGGTTGGCCAACTTCCATCGCCCAAGCGAGGGATTCCACAACCTCAATCTTACCGGCATCGATGAAAAATTGAGGAGTCAAACCTCCTAAGTCAGGATGGGGTGAGTTCAGCCAGATTTCAACATAGCGCATCTCTCCGCCCATAAACCGGCGCAACTGATCAATGAGTTGCTCGTGTCTGGCTTGATAGTCTTGGACTTCCGCTGATTCGGAATTCGTTATAGGATTCATAGGGATTGCCGGTTGACTGTCTTCAGTATAGCACCGGCACGCTCCCTGCAAGGCCGGCACCACCTGCAAAGACAAGGGCGGACTTCAGTCTGGCGGATCGCCGGCGCGAGTGCCGGTGACTCAGGTCTTGTGAAAACCCAGAATAAGATTTATCATAGAATAAATCCGCTGATTTATTCGCAGATATGCTTTACTGCTCTAATTCCATCTGCTCTAATCCCTTCAATCCCGACAGCAATAAGTTTTGCCAATATTGCGGCTCCCCAAATCTCACCCCCCTATTCCGCAACCGCTACCGCGTGATTCGAGTCTTGGGCGAGGGAGGATTTGGCAGAACTTATGAAGCCACAGATGCGGATAGGATGGACGCCCCCTGTGTGATTAAGCAATTTTCCCCGCAAGTTCAGGGAACGGTTGCACTCGAAAAAGCGACGGAACTGTTTAAGCAAGAGGCGAAGCGACTTTACGAGCTGGGAGATCACCCCCAAATTCCCCAGCTGATTGCTTATTTTGAGCAAGACAAGCGCCTGTATCTGGTGCAGGAGTTGATTGAGGGGCAGACTTTACTGGAAGAATTGCAGCAGCAGGGAGCGTTTAGTGAGGAAAAAATTCGGCAGCTGCTGGCGGATTTGCTGGCGGTTCTGAAGTTTGTGCACGAGCGCGGGGTGATTCACCGCGATATTAAGCCTGAGAATATTATGCGCCGCGCAGAGCAGCCACGGGGGGCTGCCCCTATCCCCTCAGCCCCCTCACAGAGGGAAGTTACTCAATTACCCCCTTTTCAAGGGGGGGTTGGGGGGGATCTGGTGCTGATTGATTTTGGCGTCTCCAAACAGGCGACGGCAACTCTTACGGAGCAAGTGGGGACGACAGTTGGTACGCCTGGATATGCGCCGGTGGAACAGCTGCGCGGTCTGGTTTACCCGGCTAGCGATTTATACAGTTTGGGTGTAACTTGTATAAGGTTGCTGACTGGTTGTTTGCCACAGAAAGACGGTTTCGACCGGCTTTATGATGGGGTGAACGCTTGCTGGATCTGGCGCGAGCGTTTGCCAACCGGCACAGCGGTTAGCCCCCAGTTGGGCGAAGTTTTGGATAAGCTGATACAGGAACGTGTGAAGGAGCGCTATCAAGATGCCGGTGAGGTGCTGCAAGCTCTCAATGCTGCAACTTCTAGCCTATCTCAGTTAAGCGCCACAGCATCAGAGCCGGTTAATGTTTGTCCCCCTGACAGTCTCAGTTCAGCAGTGAGGGTAGATTACACGAGACTGCGGGATTTACTCGCAGCTGCAAACTGGGAAGAGGCAGATATGGA
>JALOOK010000446.1 GCA_025454445.1 Oscillatoria sp. Prado101
ATTGGCGTTGAGGATATTTATGCCACTTGCGAGGAAATCAAGGCTCGCGGTGGTAAAGTGACGCGGGAACCAGGCCCGATGAAGCACGGAACTACTGTCATTGCCTTTGTCGAAGATCCGGACGGGTACAGAGTCGAGCTGATCCAGCACAGCACCCTGATCTCACCGGCAGACAAGCAGGAAGCGGCACCGGCAATGGCCACCTGACGCGCCGTTTTTTGAGAACCCCGCTTTCAGCTTGAAAGTGGGGAACGCGCTTTCCTTGCTGTGCGAGCGGTTCCCGGTTTGGGGGGATTGACGCAAGAGGCACAAACGTGGTAAGAAAAATACATAGGATAGCTAAAAGCCAAAACCAGCTTTCCCACAAAAGAATCTTGGCAACGGGACTGAACGAAAAGGTGAGGCGAGCGGCTGGGCTTGCACTGGGCTGGGGCGCAGCCGGCATTCTAACCCAGGCGGTGCCGGCACTGGCGGAGCCGGCGGCTGGTTTCAGCCCCGCCGGCACACTTGACCGATCCCAGCACTGGCAAAAGAAACTGTGGCGAGCGAACAATCACCCCCCCACCGCCGGCGCAGGACAGGCGTCTCCCCTCTCCCTGCGGGAACAGCAGCCTGACATTCCCAACTCAGATCCCCCAGAAAAATCCCCAAATCCCCCAATCCCGGCTCCCAGCGCCCCCCCCGACACCGCTGAGCCAGATGATGCGATGGCTCAGATGACTTCTGTGGAGGAGCTGTCCGACGTGCAGCCTGCAGACTGGGCGTACCAGGCGCTAAAATCCTTAGTGGAGCGCTACGGCTTGCGGCTGGGCTATCCCGACGGGACGTTTCGCGGGAACCAACCGCTGACGCGATACGAATTTGCCGCTGTTTTGGCTGAGGCGATCGAGAAAATACCGCCCCTGATTGCCGGTGAGCAAGAGAAATTCGCGGAAGACATGGCAACGCTGCGGCGACTGCAAAGAGACTTTGGCTCGGCTTTAGAGGATCTGCGCAACCGGCTGGACACGGTTGCCACTACCACGACTAAACTGGAAGAGAACCGGTTTTCGGCTACAACTAAAATGACCGGTCAGGTAATTTTAACTCCATCCACCGGCACCGCCGCTCCAATTGTGGCTCGCCAGCGGCTGAACCTGCTAACGAGTGGGAAGTCCGATCAGTTTCTGGTGACTCAGCTGGAAATGGGAAATGGGGGTTACGATCCCGTTAGCCGCGCTCAAAATGAAGGGGTGAATTTGCTGGGAAGCGCTGGTAAACTTGCCGGTGCCGGTGGGCTGGATTATGTGGGAGTGGACAGCAATGTGCGGCTGAGCAAATTGCAATATACGTTTCGCCCTTTTTCTGGCTTGGCGGTGACAGTTGGGGCGAAAATGTCTCCGAGAGATTTTATCGACCGCAACCGATTTGCCAATAACGAAGCCGTCGATTTCAATTCTAGCTTTTTTGTAAACAACCCGCTGATTGTGCAGAATCAGATTGACCGGCTTGGGGGTGCCGGGGTGGCGGTGAATTGGGATATTAAAGGTGCGCCGGTGAGTCTGAACGCTCTCTATATTGCGGCGGATGCAGAAGACTCGGAGAAGGGGGGTTTCTTTCGCGAGCGCAATCAAGGCAGCTTGGAGTTGAAGTTCTCGCCTGACCCCAGCTGGGCGCTGCGGCTGCAATACACTAAGGCTATTATTAATGATAGCAATATTAGTGCGGTTGGCATTAATGCCGAGTGGGCTAAAAGTCGCACGGTCGGCTTTTTTGGTCGCTTCGGGTTTGGCAGCTACGATGGGTTCAATACTGTTTTGGGCAGAGATTTGGACGCGCATCCGTGGACTTGGGCGGTGGGGGTGACGCTGCGGAACTGGACTGTTCCGGGAACGCTTGCCGGTGTGGCTGTGGGCCAGCCGTTTGTTACGGGGGATGTGGGGAATGCGACGCAGACCAATTTTGAGGCGTTCTACAGTTTTTTGGTGAGCGACAATGTCAGCATTACTCCGTCAGTGATTGCGGTGACGAATGCTGATAATGACAGCAAGAACGGGACAGCTTGGCATTTTGCAGTGCGCAGTGTGTTTTCGTTTTGAGGAGTTAAGAAGAGTGAACCGCTCAGCCAGCCCTCGGACGCCAAGAAGAAAGAAGAGAGAGTCAGAGGAATATAGCAGTTATAAATGTTGGGGAAATTCTATCTCTTTTCTTTCCTTGGCGCTCAGGCGCGTCGGGCGCGGTTTATTTAAAAAATAATTTTCACGGCTCAAGAAGAAACCGCTAGACGTCCGGCGTCCGGCGTCCGGCGTCCGGCGTCCGGCGTCCGGCGACTTGTGTGGGGGCTCGCACTCCTTATGCCGCTCTCGAGCTAAGATAGAAACGGAAATCTCACAGCTGAAAGCCCTAGCCAATAGATGCAGCCAACCGACTCTACCAAATTTACCGAAAAAGCCTGGGACGCTATCGTTAAGTCGCAAGATGTCGCCCGCCGCTTCCAAAACCAGCAGCTGGAAGTGGAGCATGTGGCGCTGGCGCTGCTGGAACAGCCGGAAGGGCTGGCGCTCAGGATTTTGGGTCGCGCCGGCGTGAGTGGGGAACAGCTGGCGCAGCAGTTAAAAGCTTTCACCCAGCGCCAGCCTAAGGTGGCGCGAGTGGATCAGCTGTACCTGGGGCGCGGTTTGGATATCCTGCTGGATAAGGCGGAAGAGTCCAGACAAGCGCTGCAAGACCAGTATATCGCTATCGAACACTTGCTGCTGAGTTTAGCAGAAGATGACCGAGTGGGCAGGCGGCTTCTCAAACCTTTCAATTGCGATCGCCAGCAGATGGAAGCGGCTGTTAAAGCTGTCCGGGGGAGCGCGAAAGTCCAGGACCAAAACCCGGAAAACCAGTATGAAGCTCTGGAAAAATACGGGCGGGACTTGACGGAACAAGCGAAAGCTGGTAAAATAGATCCGGTTATCGGTCGGGATGAGGAAATCCGCCGGGTGATCCAGGTGCTGTCGCGCCGGATGAAGAACAATCCGGTGCTGATTGGAGAGCCGGGGGTGGGGAAGACGGCGATCGCAGAGGCGCTGGCTCAGCGGATTGTGAATGGGGATGTGCCGGAATCTCTGAAAAATCGCCGGCTGATCGCTCTGGATATGGGGAGTTTGATTGCCGGTGCGAAGTACCGGGGGGAGTTTGAGGAGCGTTTGCGCTCGGTGCTGCGGGAGGTGACCGGCTCTGAGGGGCTGATTGTCCTGTTTATTGATGAGTTGCACACGGTTGTGGGCACCGGCGCGAGCACGCAAGGATCGATGGATGCGGGGAATTTACTCAAACCAATGCTGGCGAGAGGGGAACTTCGCTGTATCGGGGCGACGACTCTTGATGAGTACCGCAAGCATATTGAGAAGGATGCGGCTTTGGAGCGCCGGTTCCAGCAGGTGTTTGTCGATCAGCCGAGTGTTGATGATACGATTTCTATCTTGCGGGGGCTGAAGGAGCGCTATGAGGTGCACCACGGGGTGAAGATTCTTGATTCGGCTTTGGTGGCGGCGGCGACGCTATCGAGTCGCTACATCTCAGACCGGTTTTTGCCAGATAAGGCGATTGACTTGGTAGATGAGGCGGCGGCGAAGTTGAAGATGGAGATAACTTCTAAGCCGGCTGAGCTGGAAGCGGTTGACCGGCGGCTAATGCAGCTGGAAATGGAAAAGCTGTCTCTGGAGGCGGAAAACCAGCGTCCGGTTGCCGGTGTCAATCGGGCTTCCCTGGAGCGTTTGGAGCGGATTGAGGTGGAAATTGCCAGTTTGCGGGTGCGCCAGCAGGGTCTGAGCGGACAGTGGCAAGATGAGAAGCAGTTGCTACAAGCGATTAATGCGCTTAAGGAAGAGGAAGACAGTCTGCGGGTGCAAATTGAGCGGGCGGAGCGCAATTACGATCTGAATACGGCGGCGAAGTTGAAGTATGGGCGTCTGGAAGGGGTGCAGCGGGAGCGGGAAGCTAAGGAAGCTGAGTTGCTGAAGCTGCAATCCCAGGGTTCGGCGCTGCTGCGGGAGCAGGTTACGGAAGCGGATATTGCGGAAATTGTGGCTAAGTGGACGGGGATACCGGTGAACCGGCTGCTGGAATCGGAACGCCAGAAGTTGCTGCAGTTGGAGCTGCAGCTGCACCGGCGGGTGATTGGACAGCAGGAAGCGGTGACTGCGGTGGCGGCGGCGATTCGTCGCGCTCGCGCGGGGATGAAAGATCCGGGACGTCCGATCGGTTCGTTCCTGTTTATGGGTCCGACTGGGGTGGGGAAAACTGAGCTGGCGCGTGCTCTGGCGCAGTGTTTGTTTGACAGCGATGACGCTCTGGTGCTCATTGATATGTCGGAGGTCATGGAGAAGCCTTCTGTGTCGCGTCTGGTGGGTGCTCCTCCTGGATATGTGGGGTATGAGGAGGGGGGTCAGCTTTCGGAGGCGATTCGCCGGCATCCTTATTCGGTGCTGCTG
>JALOOK010000042.1 GCA_025454445.1 Oscillatoria sp. Prado101
CATTGTTTGTCAACCCGCCCCTACAATTTTCCCTGTGGGGGGCGGGTTTATATAAATTCGGGACTTGACCGATACATTGTTTGTCAACCCGCCCCTACAGGCAAAGGGCGATCGTGTCCTCACCCCCTGCCCACCCTGGAAGGTTAGATAAAGAAACTGTCCGGTGTAATAGTCCCCTGATTCGGTAACGTCCCCGTATATCCAGTTATATTGACCACTAAATCGTTACCAGACTGAAAACCAGCGATAGCATCATTAACCACCAGGTAAGTACCAGCAATGGCGGAACCTGTGGCGACAACCAAAGCAGCGCTATCACGTCCGAGAGCTTGGCTGCCAGCTAAGGCTCCATTGGCATCGGCAAATACTTGAGTGACAAGGGCGTCTAAGGTCGTGGCAGCATTGTCAGCAGCACGGCTAAAGCTGGTGGGGGCAATGCTCGCGGCTCCCTGTTGGAAGAGGAGGCCAATCCTATCACTACCAATGGCAAAGTCGGTAATGCGATCGCTCGCTGCTACCGTGGATTGGCCAAACTCGAATACAAAGGTATCCGCACCGGTACCACCAGTTAAAGTATCTTGGCCAGCACGACCATCAAGGATATCATTGCCCGCATCACCATTAAGGGTATTCTTCAAGTTGTTGCCTAAAATGCTGTTATTGAAAGCATTACCCGTACCGTTAATTGCCAAGCCGCTCAACATTAAGTATTCTACCTCTGACCCGACTGGCAGGGTATAGCTGACAACAGATATCACGAAGTCGGTTCCTTGGCCAGGCCCTTCCCCGGCGATATCTCCGGCGTTATCCACCCAAAGCATATCATTGCCTGGGCCGCCAATCATGATATCGGCTCCATAACCACCATTAAGAATATCGTTGCCCCCTAATCCACAAATGTAATCTGAATTGTAATGGTAAGCGTCGTCCTGCCCCTTTAAGTCGTCAATTTGATCAGTGCCAACGATCCGGGTAATAAAGGTCCCAGGATACGCAGCCATCGCCTCTGGGGAAAAAGCAAGAGAAGGAGCGATCTCACCTGTTGTTTTTTCCAGTTCCCAGTCGCCCCCGAGTGCCGTATTCCCGGTCTTATTGGCAGAGGCGCTGATATTGGTTCCCGTCAGTTCGTGGAGGCGTTGCACAAAACTCTCCCCCATTTCTCCGGCGGCGACTTCGCACCCATACAGCAGAATATTCGCCTTATCACTGAGGGCTTTGCGCCACTGCTGCACCAGAGGGCTGTAGCTATCTAGGTTATCCGTAGCGAGGCGACTGGAACCCAGATACAAGCAGCCCGGACTGCCGTGCGAAACAATATGTAGCGCCTCAATGTTGCTACGACGAACTAGGAGTTCCGTAATTTGGGCGACTCCATCTTGGTGGGGGTGGAGTACCACTACCTCAGTGCCAGGAAGCACTCCAGCAGCTAAACTTTCCCAGCTTTCTACCCCTATGTCAAAAATAACAATGCTGTTATTTGTGCGGGGGGGGGTAGAATGTTAATCCCCGTGTGCTTGGAGGTATCTGCGATAACTTGAGTCATTTCAACTGATTTCATTGGAGGGTTTTTCTTTTCTGTTTCAGAGGGGAATTTGTAAGTATATCCAGATCGACAGCTTTCTTTGGCGGGAAAAACCCTGTCTCTATCCAAGGAAAAAGACCAGAGGTATTCAGTAATTTTACGCCTGTTCGCGCTCCCGAAGGCACCCCCAGCTTTCACCGGGGGTCGCGACATGTCAAGCTCGCGCTTCCCTTTTTCCCAGCGGTTTCTAGTAAAGTAACAAGCCTATCTGAGGTTGTCAAGCTTTTTGAGGAAATTTTTTGAAATTTTTTTCTGAAACCCTGAATCGCCCTGCCGGCAAGGGTTTAAGCTATATTGGCACGCTGACTGAAACCTTCCCTTGTGGCTCCCCATCAACCGCGTGAGCCAACTTCCACTCCCAAGGCCAAGCGCGACACATAAGTTGGCCCGGAGTTACCCGGTTTCTGAACCCACGCGCCAGGTCTCACAAATCATTTATAGCGGTTTTCAGTTGGATGAAGTACATGCCAGAAACCCGGTTTCTTAAAGAAACCGGGTTTCTCAGTACCTAGCTGCCACCGGCAATCCCCCCGGCACAGACCGGCATCAATTCCACCGGCATTACCACATTCCTCATTCCAGCATCAGTGACTCACATCACAAAGCCGGCAGCATTTACATCACAAAGCCGCGCAGATTCCACTCACTCAGCCGGCAGGGAATTCTCACAAAGCATCAGCCCGATCAATCACTGCCCTCTCTCCAGCAATCTCGCACACTAAAGATGGCGAGTTTACTGAGTCCGATGCAATCTCAAGTGGGTTTTGGTCAAGTGACACTCGAGCAAGTCGTAGAGCGGATCTGTGCCTTTCGGCAACTTACTTCCCTTGACCACTCTCTGTTGAAATCCGCACTTTGCTCTCAGAGCTCAATCACCCCAGAACAGCACACCCTGCTCAACCAAGTGTTTGATGGTCTGCAAAGAGGATGGATCTGGGTTGGAGATTGATGGCCACTGCTCGCCCTGACCTCACCCCTGCGATACAATTCCTAGGGCTGGCCCACAGTGGCCAGATGTCTAATAGCGGTTTTCAGTTGGATGAAGACGTGCCAGAAACCCGGTTTCTTAAAGAAACCGGGTTTCTCAGTACCTCACTCAGATGAAACCCGCTATAAGACTCGATCGGCCCTTGTCTTTACAATTCGCATCCCAACAGAAATGCAAATCAACTGGCAAACTGCCAAAACCTACGAAGACATCCTCTACCACAAATGTGACGGCATCGCCAAAATCACCATCAACCGGCCCCACAAGCGCAATGCCTTCCGCCCCAAAACCGTCTTTGAACTCTACGACGCCTTTTGCGACGCCCGTGAAGACACCAGCATCGGTGTAGTATTATTTACCGGCGCAGGACCCCACACGGATGGCAAATACGCCTTCTGCGCCGGCGGGGATCAAAGCGTGCGGGGTCACGCCGGCTATGTGGACGATGCCGGTATCCCCCGCCTCAACGTGTTAGATTTGCAACGCCTGATCCGCTCCATGCCCAAGGTGGTCATCGCCCTAGTTGCCGGCTATGCCATCGGCGGCGGTCATGTATTGCACATTATTTGTGACTTGACAATTGCGGCAGATAATGCTGTATTTGGGCAAACCGGCCCGAAAGTGGGCAGCTTCGACGGCGGGTTTGGTTCGAGCTACCTGGCCCGCATCGTTGGACAGAAGAAGGCGCGGGAAATCTGGTTCCTCTGCCGGCAGTACAGCGCCCAGCAAGCCCTGGAAATGGGCTTGGTCAACTGCGTCGTGCCGGTGGAACAGCTCGAAGAGGAGGGGATCAAGTGGGCTGAGGAAATTTTAGAAAAGAGCCCGATCGCCATTCGCTGTTTGAAAGCCGCCTTTAATGCCGACTGCGATGGACAAGCCGGCTTGCAAGAACTGGCCGGCAACGCCACCTTACTCTATTACATGACAGAAGAAGGAGCCGAGGGCAAGCAGGCGTTCCTAGAAAAGCGCCCCCCCGATTTTAGGCAATACCCCTGGCTGCCCTAGCCCTGTCAAGGCACCCTAGAGGTCGCTCTCCCTTTCAGCTCTCAATTCTCAATTGCCAACTTGAAATAAACGGCAAAATCGCACCGACCTATGAGGCCGGTGCGACTTACAGCGAGAATTCTTACTCAGTTCAACGGAAGCGAATCTTGTGTTGGCTTCGAGTAACTGTTGTGTGACTCCCGAAGCCGAATCGCCTGAGATCGTCCCTGGAGAGAGGCTGCTGTTTCTTTTAAGGCCACTCCTTAATGTAGAGACGCGACAGGTGGCGTCTCTACCCGGGAGAAAACTTGCAGCCCTGGACTTCTATGTAACTGGTTGCCAATTAGTGGCTTACATTTTACCTTATTTGGCCAGAAATGCATGGCAGATTGCCACCTGCAGTTTAACCCCTGTTGGGCCCGAAAGGCCAACGGGTGTGACCGGTTTCAATCAGACGCCAGATTGTCCTGGCACTCAGGGGTTCAGCCCTTTGTGCGCCTGCATCCCGACTCCATCCCTACGGGCAAGTCCCATTGCTCTGCCGCAGGGACAGCTAAATTTAGTTAATTCCTAGATGCCTCTGATGTTTCTTAAAAAATTAAAGGGAGATTGCGCTTTGCTGAAGTGGGAGCCCGATTATTTATGAATTTTTGTTTCACTTGGTAACAAGAGCGGTTCCTAGGATAGCCGGTGTGGGGGCGATTTCCGGCTCGGGCACATCTTCCACAGAAAAATCCAGCGCTCCAGTCCGGGACAGCGACTCCTGGCCGATGAGCATTTTATCCTGCCAGATCATAATTTCTTCCAGATTTTCCCAAGAGGGCGCAAAGGGTGGGATCGCGAGCTGGCAAGCCTTCCAGCTTCCTCGCACCGGCACGCCCAGCTGCTGGCACTGACCGCCGCGACGTCCCTCTGGCTGGTAGAACCGGCAGTGACGACAAGCTGAAGTAAGGCAATTTGGGGTCTTCATAGAATTCTCGCGCTTGGCTGTGAGTGATCTTCTTCTTTAATTGTTATCTGAGAGCTTTTCGACCAAAACAGCCTGCAACCCTAGATTCCGTATGGGTTGTAGCGATCCCCAAGCCTGTGCGAACCTTTATATTTTTTTTATGTTTCCTCAAAAAACCGGATCGGTCACGCTAAAAAAGATCCCTGCAGCTCGGTAGCCACTAGACCCATTTAGGGGAAAAACCAGCAGGGATCAAGTCAAACCACAAATGGAGCCAGACATCCCGAAGCGATTCCGCGCAAATAACAAGCCCAAAAAGGAAGAACTTCACCCCTGGTATATTCCCTTAATGGGTATAGCCCGGTTAGAGACGAAGAGGTTAGGGGTGAGGGGGGGTGGGGAGCCGCAGTCAGGGGGTTGCGGATAATACGGATAGGCGGCCACCTAAGACTGGCAACGTAACACCTACCCGACAGGGGATAAGGGTCAGTCTTACCCTGAAACCTGAAACCTCCCCGCCTCTCCCCTGAACCCCTGTTTAAAACCCCCAGACAAACCCAACGCCTAAAACACAGCCGGCGGCTCACCACTGCTTAGCAGCGCACAGGGCGCAAACCCCCCAGCGCTGGATCTCTCCCGGTGGTGCCGGGGAGTCACACTGCGGGCAAAGCGGCAAAGACTGCCCTCGCGCCTGTATCCCCGTTGCCCACCGCTGAAAAGCCGCCAGAGCGTCAGGAGGAGCGGGCGTAAGGCAGGCAGCCAGTGGCTGGTGCGGGTGGGGAAGGCGGCTGGGATGATCCCCCGCCACAGACTGATCGCTCTCAGGGGCGAGCACCCACTGAGCCGTGGAAAAGCGAATATCAGCCAGCGGGGTAGGCAGACAGGCGTTCAACTTAGCCAAAATCAGCCGGCGCTGAAACGTCAGCTGTTGCGCCCAAACAGAACTGGATACCGCCACCTTGAGCACGCCGCGCTCCACCGACAGAGGGCGAGTCTGGGCCATCACCACCGGGCCAACGACTTGCGGCCAGCACGACCGGAGGCGCTGAAATTCTTGCAGGGGCTGCAACTGTGCCTGATTCCCCAGAAATCCCAGAGTCCGATTGAGAGATTCCAATCCCATATTGCCAAACCCAAATTCACAACCGCATTACTCACAAAGCAGCCAGCCGTTCCTCTCCCCAACTGTTAGGGTGAGTGGGGCGCGAGAGTTGATTGCCACAAAAATCTTTGAGATACCGACTTGCAGTTAAGACCCCGCCCGCACTGCCTCAGGTGCCCGCTTTTGCTATATTTCAAATTTAGACCGATGTTCCAGCCTGCCTGCGGGCAATGGCGTTGAATACTGATCGGGGATTGAAATATGCTTAAATCGATAAGCCCGCGAGCGCCCGCAACAGGCAGCCAGCACCTGAGGGACTGTCCCCTTCCTTTGATGCCCGCTTGAAACAGCCGGTAGGAGCCGCACACCATGAGCCAACGTTTATCAGTCGAGTCCTCCACCCCCTCCAAGTCCGAGTCCTTAAAGCCGGCCTTACAGGCGGCTTTGAGCAGTTTGGATGTCAAGCTAGAGGAAGAACTAAGCCGGTACCGACGCCAGCGACGCTCGGAAAAATCACTGTCTTCTTACCGGGAAATGGGTCGCTTTCCCCGGCAGCCCCTGGATTTGATTTACGTCACAGCCACCGGCGGCAGAACCAACCCAGAAGCGGCATCACCGCCACAGCAGCAGCCACAGCCATCGCCGGCAGCCCTCTCTCCCCCATCCCAGCCGGCACTGCTGACTTTGGCCCCCAAACCGGAAGAGGCGGACAGAGCAGCGGGCAGCGACGCCGGTGCGGGCGGGGCTAACCTTTTCCCAGCAACCGTTGCTGCAGCCGGTGCTGCAGTCGGCGAGAGTGTGGCGGTTGCAGAAACAAACTCGGCTGCCAATGACTATCTGGAATCCTCAGAAGACCTGCTCAAAAGTCTGGCAGAGGAACAGGTGCCAAAACAAGCCGAACGCAGTCCGGCGGAGAGCCTGCTCAGCCCCTTGGGGATTGGCTCGATGCTCCTGTTTTTAATGGCCAGCGCTACCCTGGGCTATGTCGTCACCCATGCCAATGGCACAAATAATCAGGCCAGCAACCGGCAGCCGGCCACACAGACGCCGGTCCCCGCCCCCAATCCTGCCAGCACCCAGCCGGGGGCCAACACTGGGGCTCCCACTCCCGATTTAGCCTCCCGGGAGTTTGTGGACCTGAATTTGGGCAGCCTCAGCACCCTGACTCCCAAACCGGCACCGGTTCCCACTCCCCAAGCCCTACCCTCACCGCAGCAGCGCTCCCTCCCGCAAGTGACGCTCGCGCCACAGGAGACAGCTCCCCCACCGGCAGCCAATTCCAACGGGCTGGAAAATCTCTCGCAGGCTTTGCTGCCCAGTTCAAACCAGGCAGAGCCACCCGCCACCGGGCAATCCCTGCCAGAGCCGGTGGTGCCCTCACAGACAGCGCCATCACCGGCAGCGCCATCAGCGGCAGCGCCACCCCCCGCAGTTGAACCCTATGAACCCGTTGCGGGCGACTATTACTTCGTTGTTATGGATTACAGCGACCCGATCAGCCTGGAAAAGGCGCAGCAAGTCGTGGCAGACGCCTACCTTCGCCAGTTCCCCGCCGGAGTTCGCATCCAGCTGGGGGCGTTCAACGATGCCGCCACAGCCAAAACTCTAGTGGAGCAACTGCAGCGACAGGGGCTGTCGGCCAAGGTCTACCGGCCTTAATTTTCAGGCTCGCTCCCCAGAGCCGCTGCGATACCATAAAAGCAGCGCACCTGTAAATTTTGCTTGTGGCGGCGGGCGAGGGAGGCCTGGTAAAACCCTTTGACTTGCAGGAAAAGCGTCAAACCAATTTCCCAGTTATCACTTCTGACGCCAGACCGGCAACAAGCTGACATCTCTCCCCTCACCCCCAGAAAATTTACCGCCAGCAAGTCAGATTTATACTGGGCCAATAGCCAGCGAAACCAACCGCCCTGCTGATTTTAGCAGCTTGGGAACGCCTGTAAACCCTAACACCCAAAATGGAGCCCTCATGGGATTCTTTGACCGAATCATCCGGGTGATTCGCGCCAATATCAACAGTCTGATTGGCAGTGCCGAAGATCCAGAAAAAATTCTGGAACAGGCTGTGCATGACATGCAGGAGGAGCTGATTCAACTGCGGCAAGCTGTGGCTCAGGCGATTGCCACCCAGAAACGCACTGAGCGCGATTATTCCAGAACCCAGTCCACCGCAGATGAGTGGCACCGGCGAGCCCAGCTAGCCCTGCAAAAGGGAGATGAAAACTTGGCGCGGGAAGCCCTCATCCGCAAGAAATCTTACCAGGAGACAGCAGAGGCGATGCGCAAACAGATCGAGCTGCAAACTTCTGTTGTCAGCCAGCTCAAGCAAAACATGCGCTCTCTGGAAAGCAAAATTTCCGAAGCCAGAACCAAAAAAGACCTCTACATCGCCCGGGCTCGCTCCGCTCAAGCGGCTGAGAAAATTCAGGAGATGATCGGACAGCTCAACACCGGCAGTGGTTTGAGCGCCTTCGACCGCATGGAAGAAAAGGTCTTGCAGCTAGAAGCTCGATCAGTTGCCCTCGCTGAACTGAGTGCCGACGATTTAGAACAGAAATTTGCTTCCCTGCAAGACGGTGGCGGCGTTGACGCTGAGCTGGCGGCCATGAAGGCTGAAATGCTCACCGGCAGCAAGCAGTACCAATTACCGCCCACTAACTCCCCAGCTAACAAAAATACCGAAATCTAGGGGCGATCTAGTTTCAATCTTATGGGCGGGATTATTTCCACCGTTAGCAGCTATTTTTCATTTCAATAACTTTTTCAATACCTTTTTCAATCTTTTTTTCAAGTCCTTCCAGTGACTCACACAAGCCAGCAAGTTAGGGATCTATATATAGCGCCTCTAAATCATTCGTGTAAATTTCAGAACCCTTTACACACCTTAGCTGAAATGGCGTTTTTCCGTGGGCAACTCCCTCTTCTCTCTTGGCGCTCTCTGCGTCGGGCGCGGTTCATTATTAATTTCAACTTAACACCAATGCCTTCACAGCCACCGTGTGCAAAAAACCCACACTTGTGAGGGGCCCCCGTGCCCGCCCCGCCGCCTTCTTGCCGCATGAGAAGAATACCAGACCCGCTCTGACCCTTGGCAGCTGGCACTGTGACAGAGACAACGGGCCTGCTGGCAATGGCTGGGGAACCAATACTTTCCAACCGGAAGTGATTTCATTGGCTCAGGTGCGGGCAGTTGCCTCCCCTCCCCCACCAGATGGGCCAGCACCAGAACCAGGCCCGCCGGCGAGTCTATCCCTTAGAAAAGCCAGAACTGGCGGGTCAAACCGCTTTTCGGGCCAGGGCAGACAGATGCCAACCGGGCTGGAAAGACATTTGCCACTCTCTACCGATTAAAGCTGGAAGTTTTTACACTGGTTACACTGGAGACAGAGACCCAAAAAAAGGAAGCTTCCCAGCGCAGCTTTCTGTCTCCCTGAAAAGAACAACCTAAACTAGATAGCGCGACCCGAAAGGTCGTTTAGAAAGAGAGGCCGCCCTCTCTGGGAGATTCACACCTCCCACCCTCACGGAAAAGGGCCAAAAGGCTCCGGTCACACCAGAGTAGGTAACGAAACAGGTGGAATGCAGACCCCGAAAGTAGCCAAAGCTGGCAGCCTAAGCCAGTTAGGAGCAAGAGGGAACCTCCCATGATGAACGCAAGTGAACTGTCATCTAAACTGCGTTACTTAGGAAAGGGCCAAATAAGGCTGACAGGCCCTGACCAAAACGGTAAGTAGGTGGTCTCGATGGTTGTCTATCAAAGAGACGTGTGAACAAAAGTCCTACCGCAGGAAAGACAGCATCTAAAGGAAGGTTTGGAACTAAACGACACAACGGGGTAAGCCCTACAGAGTCCAAGGGAAGGTCGAGCCCCTTGGTAGGCCAACCGTAAGGGAAGCGGAAACCTCTGGAGGGTAGAGGACGGGACAAAAAGCGAAGGCCCTCCTGTAATGGGGGGGATAGGGGTTCAAAATTTGCCCCTGACCGAAAGGAAAAGCAGACTTGTCCTCGGTCTTACGAGAGAGAAACCAATTGAGGAAACCGAACTCAACTGTAAGTTAGATGTCAAGAGAAAACTTGATAAACGGACGAAGGGGGCCATTGGAGGACTGGAGTCAGATTAACTGGCGTAAAGTCTCCAAGGCGGTCAGGAATCTGAGACAACGAATCTTTCTCGCGAGTCAGCTTGGTAACTGGCGCAAACTAAGGAGCTTGCAAAAGTTGATGTTAAGGAGCCGCGCAAACCTACTACTGTCAGTGCGGAGAATCACCCAGACCAATCAGGGCAAGGCAACGGCAGGAATTGACAAAGAGGTTGTCAATACCCCGGAGCAGCGGGTGAAGCTGGTCAAGGGCTGGACGGGTGGGAGCCAAAGCCCGACAAGACGGGTAATGATTCCTAAATCCAACGGCAAGAAACGACCGCGCTTGTATCCCAACCGTGCGTGACAGAATCGAACAGGCAGTAGTAGTTAATGCACGCTTAGCCCGAATGGGAAGCCGTGTTTGAGCCCAACTCCTATGGGTTCAGGCCCGGAAGAAGCTGTCAAGATGCCATCGGTCAGAGTTTCACCAGACTCCGCAATGGCAAGGACACCTGGGTTCTAGAAGCTGACATCAAGGGCTTTTTCGACAACATCGCCCATGAATCCATCCTCAGGCACCTAGGGAACTTCCCTGGAAGGGCCCGGATAGAAGGATGGTTAAAAGCTGGGTTCATCTACCAAGGGGAATACACCCCGACAGAGATGGGCACGCCACAGGGAGGGGTAATCTCGCCCCTGCTGGCCAATATCGGGTTGCATGGCCTAGAAGATTTCATCAAGGCCACCAACAAGAAACTTGGTGTGGTAAGGTACGCCGATGATTTCATCGTCACGGCTAGGGACAAAGGAAGTCTCGAAAGGGCCCAAACCCAGATACAGCAATGGATGTCAGAAAGAGGACTTGAACTCAGTGCGGAGAAGACGGTCATAACGTCAATGGAAGACGGCTTTGACTTCCTGGGGTTCAACCATCGCCACTGGGCTGGAAAACTGCTCATCAAACCCTCGAAAAAGAAAGTCCTGGACTTCTGTAAGAGGATAGGCAAAGAAGTCTGCTCCCTGAACGGGGCAGAACAGGAAGTCGTCATTAAGAAGCTCGCATCCGATTCTCCGAGGTTTCGCGTGCCTACTACAGAGGGGTAGTCAGCAAAGAAACCTTTAGCTACATCTCCAGCAGAGTGTGGCGATACCTCTGGTGTTGGGCCAAGCGGCGGCACCCCAACAAGAACACCAAGTGGGTTCGGAAGCGCTACTTCCATACAATCGATGGCGCGAAATGGACATTCGCTTGCCAAAGCGAAAAACGGGGTAAGGAGGTCATACTTGTCCTCTACCCCGTAAACAAAACAACCATTGAACGTCATGTGAAAGTAAAGGGAGATGCCTCACCGGACGATCCCTCCCTGCGTGAATACTGGGACAAGCGCCACCAGAAACAGGGCAAGAGCTACTGGGAGAAGAACTCCCGTAACTACAGAATAGCCCCAAATCATAGCTGGAAATGTCCAGTATGTGGCCAACCACTATTCAACGGAGAGGAAATCGAAACCCACCACTCACGTACCTGTGGCTCAAGGTGGACTGAACGACATCAGCAACCTACAGCACCTGCACAAACCGTGCCACAAGCAGGTACACTCAAAAACCAAGCAAAATCGCTCGAAGTAAGGCTTGAGCCGGATGATGCGAAAGTATCAAGTCCGGTTCTTAGGGGAGGAGCACCGGAGTAATCCCCAAACCTTACCCGACTTAGTTGGGGACAGCTGTCTGTTGCCTGAACCCCTTGAGACTCTGGCCAACTGAAGCCTCGCCCTGCCGGCTGGCACCCGATATGCCGGCACACCTCGCACACCCCAAAAGGAAAACGAAATCATGGGATTGTTTGATCGCATTAGCCGAGTCATCCGGTCAAATCTCAACGACATGGTGAACAAGGCTGAAGACCCAGAAAAGATTCTCGAGCAGTCTATTATTGATATGCAGGAAGACCTGGTGCAGCTGCGTCAGGCTGTGGCCAGTGCGATTGCCACTCAAAAACGCACCCAGCAACAGTACAGTCAGGCCCAGTCACAAACCGACACCTGGCAGCAGCGGGCTCAGCTAGCCCTGCAAAAAGGCGATGAGAATCTGGCGCGGGAAGCGCTGGTTCGTAAAAAGAGCCACGCGGAAACAGCTGCTACCCTGAAAGCCCAGGTAGAGCAGCAAACGGCTCAGGTGGAAACGCTGAAGCGCAACCTGATCGGCTTGGAAAGCAAGATTGCCGAAGCTAAGACCAAAAAGGACATGCTCAAGGCCCGCGTTGCCGCTGCTAAGGCCAACGAGCAGCTGCAAACCGCTATTGGCAACATCGGCAGCAGCAGCGCTATGGCGGCTTTCGAGCGCATGGAAGAAAAAGTCTTGCAGATGGAAGCTCGCTCCCAGAGTGTAGCTGAACTCGCCGGCAATAATCTCGAGGAGCAATTTCGTTTGCTGGAAGGCAGCAGCGATGTTGACGATGAGTTGGCGGCGATGAAAGCTCAGCTGATTACTGGATCTCCGGCATCCCAAGGTCAACTCCCCTCTGCCGGTCAAACGGCTGTCCCCAACAAAACGACTTCAGCCGTTGATGATGAGCTCGAACAGTTGCGCCGGCAGCTCAACGACTCTTAGGTGCCACGAAAGCCGGTGCAACTGTCCAAACAGCCCAGACCTTGCTAGACTGCCTGCCATCCCCCGGCTTGTGCCGCGGGCCGCCCGTCTAGCAGGGCCATCATATCCCTTTTGGATAATCTATTCCTGATTGGGATTGGGCACACAATAGCAAAAGGCTATCAGAGAAACACTTTCAGCATTTCGGATCGCATTTTATTAAAAATTAATCTAAAGGATATTAGATAATTTATCAGCCCGGGAGGCGGGCGGGATGGGACTGCGGTTTGCTCAGGCGACACAAAAAGCGTCAAAATACAAATGCTTTAACATGATGCAGATTTTGTGTGAGGCTTGCCATGAGCGGGGTCATTTCCATTACGGATGCTGAATTTGAAACCGAAGTCCTGAAATCCGCAAAGCCGGTGCTGGTGTATTTTTGGGCGGCTTGGTGTGGCCCTTGCCGGCTGGTGTCACCCTCGGTAAGCTGGGTGGCTGATACCTTGGGAGATCGGCTAAAAGTCGTAAAAATGGAAATCGATCCAAATCCCGCCACCGTCAAACAGTACCAAGTAGAAGGCGTTCCCGCCCTGAGGCTGTTTCAGGGGGGTGAGGAGATCCAATCCCACGAGGGAGCGATTACCAAACAAAAATTGGCCAGCTGGCTGGAAGCACACCTTCCATAAAGCTATCTGTCCTAAGTGGAGAAGCGACATGTCCGAACGCCGAATGTCGCGTCTCTCCATCTGACAAATTACCAATAAAAAATGAAAAATAAGAAACTATGCAATTTGCCAAGCGTTTAGAACCCTTGCGCTCCAATGTATTTGCCGACATGGACCGGGCAAAGGCAAAAGCGAGGGCCGCCGGACAGGACGTGATAGACTTGTCGTTGGGATCTTCTGACCAGCCGGCAGCAAAGCACGTCATAGGGGCAATCGCCGAGTCTTTGCCAAACCCGCTCACCCACCAATACCTGCTGTTTCAGGGCACGAAAGACTTCCGGGAAGCTGCAGCTCACTGGTACACTGAAAAATATGGCCTGCCGGTTGACCCGGAAACAGAGGTTTGCCCGCTGATTGGCTCCCAGGAAGGCACAGCCCACCTGCCACTGGCGGTATTGAATCCCGGTGATTTCGCCCTGCTGCTCGATCCGGGCTACCCCTCCCATGCCGGTGGGGTATATTTGGCAAGTGGCCAGATTTACCCGATGCCCCTGCGGGCGGAAAACGGGTTTTTGCCGGTGTTTGCCGATGTGCCACTGCCGGTGCTGGCGCAAGCGCGGAT
>JALOOK010000043.1 GCA_025454445.1 Oscillatoria sp. Prado101
CAAAGGTTCGTAGTTGGGCTTCAGCCCAAAGGTTCGTAGTTGGGCTTCAGCCCAAAGGTTCGTAGTTGGGCTTCAGCCCAAAGGTTCGTAGTTGGGCTTTAGCCCAAAGAAAGTAGTTGGGCTTTAGCCCAACCGGAAAAACCCACAGTCAGCCAAGATTTCATATCTGGCGGTGTGCGCACTTCCGAAGCGACTGCCTGGTTGCCATCCAAAATTTGATATACCGAATTGAAACTCAACCCCCTCCAGATAGCCGGCTACCCAGCACCGGCACGAATGGCAATCTTTGTCCTGGCATTACTCTGCCTCTGGGTGCCATTTGCAGCTCCAATTTACGCCTTCGTCAGTGATAGCAACCTAACCAGCATCCTAACAATGGTGATTTTGTACGGGGAATTTATCTTCCTCGTGCGGTGGTGGGGGCGTCACGTTTACCGACAGCCCCACCAGCTGCGCAGCTACGGCTTGCAACCCACCCGACAAAATGCCCGAGAACTCCTGAGAGGTTTAGCAACCGGTTTGTTCTGCCTTCTAGGCATATTTGCCCTGCAAGGAATGCTGGGCTGGCTTGTCTGGAAAACCCCGGACTTTTCTCTCGCGAAAATTCTCCTCGAAGGCTTAATCGTCTCTCTTGGCGTCGGTTTTGCCGAAGAGTTGCTGTTTCGCGGCTGGCTGCTAGACGAGTTGCAGCGGGATTACACTCCCACCGCCTCACTCTGGGCGGACGCCACGATATTTGCCCTCCTGCATTTTATCAAACCGGCAGCAGTCATGATCCGCACTTTGCCAATATTTCCCAGCTTGCTGGTGCTTGGTTTGGCACTGGTTTGGGCGAAACGCTCCCGCTGCGGACGCCTGGGACTGCCGGCGGGACTCCATGCCGGCCTCGTCTGGGGATATTATATCATCAACGTCGGGCAGCTTGTGCGATATTCTGGCAAAGTTCCGGAATGGGTGACAGGAATTGACAGCAACCCGCTTGCCGGTATTGCCGGCTTTCTATTCCTCGGCGCTCTCGCCTTCTTTATGTGGGGATATTCTCGGAATTTTCAACCGCAGATGAATGCAGATGAACGCAGATGAATTCAGAATTATCTGCGTTTATCTGCGTCCATCTGCGGTTATAAACTTCAAACCTGCTCCTCGACAGAAGTGCCCGCCAGACAGGCACCTGCAATATTCACCCCCTCCAAATTAGCGTCTTCTAACTCAGCGCAAAGCAGGTTGGCACCTGTCAAATTCGCACCGGCAAGATTTGCGCCCCGCAAATCCGCCTCTTCCAAATTCGCCTCACTGAGGAGCGCCCCTTGCAAATCGGATCGAGTCATATCAGCGCCGGTGAGATTAGCGCCTGTGAGGTTAGCGCCCCGCAACTCCGCCCCCCGAAAATCGGCCCCCTGCAAGTTGACATTCATCAGGTTCGCCCCGCTCAAAAAAGCGCCGGCAAATGACACTTCCCTCAGCTTAGCTGCCATCAAATTTGCCCCCCGCAAATTGGCACCCCGCAAGTCAGCGCCTGTTAAGTCTGCTTGCATCAAGTTTGCTCCTGCCAGGTTCGCCCGCAAGTCCGCTCCTACTAGCTGTGCGCCCATCAAATTCGCGCCGTCAAGACGCGCTCTTTCCAGATTTGACTGGCAGAAATTCACTCCCACGAGATTTGCTCCGGCAAAATTAACTCCCTTGAGTGTTAAATTTGACAAGTCTTCGTCTTCTAGATTTGCTCCGGGTAATTGTTTTAGTTTTCCTGAGCGAATTTCTTCCAGGTTCATGCGACTTCCCATTAGTGTGATATAATGTTTGGAACCGCCAAGACGCCAAGGACGCCAAGATCAGAGAGATTGAAGGGAGCGGGGATTTGGGTAAGGTTTTTAACCGTAAGTGATAGAAGTTTCGCTGCTGCTGCCGGTTTTGCCTGCGCTCTCTGTGGAGAAGTCTAGCAGCCAGATGGCACCTGTGACTTTGGCTGGCGTCACCGGCAAGCTCAAACCCTGCTGCACGCCGATAGCCAAAAGCGCTAGGGTGTCCACAAGTTTGGGGTCCCAGCGCTCGCCTGCTTGAGCTTGACACTCTGCTAGGGCTTGCGCTGCGCAAATAGCCGGATTTTCCTGGGTGCCGGTGCTGCGGTGGTGAGCCAGTCGCTGTTGGAAGTCTGCGGCTAGCCCCAATATTCTCGATTCTAGCGGAATTAACTCCCCTGAAAGACCTGCGGGCTGTCCGCTACCGTCCCAGTATTCCGTTTGATGAGTTAATATTTGGGCTACGGCTCGCAGCTGGGGCATGCGGCGCAGTACCTGCACTTCTGGCACTAGGGGACAGCTGGGCGCTTGTTCGGCACCCGCCAAAACTCTATCTACACCGTGCCAGGGTTCGAGGCGGTGCAGCAAACCGGCAAGGCGCAGTCGCTTTATCTGCCAAGCGGGCAAATCCAGCAGCTGTCCGATCGTTTCTGCCAGCGCCACTACTTCCGCCGCCGCCATCGGGTTGGTGGCGTCTGCCATATCCATTAGCTGCGCCATCCGCAAATACGCCTGAATTTCATTGGAAACTAAGTTGCGCTCTAGGGCTTGCGGGTGGGAGGATTCAGAAGTATCTTCTTCGCCCCTCTCTAAATCGTGTTCGTTTGCCTGCAGGTAATCGACGACGCGGCAGACAATTTCGCCCAAGTCGTCTTGTGGGGAACTACTCGCCTCAGCGATTAGAGCTTGGACTTGAGCGGTTAGGGTTTGCTGGAGTTCAGGGTTGTATTTGCCGATCTGGGCGATGGCTAATTCTACCGTTTCTTTGACCAGCTCCGGCTCAAATGTCCACAAACCATAGAATTTGCGCTCCAAGTCGTCTTGCGGGTAACCTGCAGATCCGTAAGCAGCCGGTGAGAGTTCTTGACAAAGTACCATCGCCGTGTATGTTGGCGACAAAATCATCAAGTGCCACTCTTGGGCAACGGGATCTGTAGGGTCTAAACTAACTAAGTCCACATTTGCCATCTGGCTGGTGGGGTGATCTTGCCAGCCGGTGTCCGCCGCTGCCATAATCACAACTTGGCGAGCCTTGTTTGCCAGTTCGGCATAGCGCTCTGCTTCTTGCAAGTACCATTTGCCCTGCTGGAAGGCGGCGATCAGGATTGGCGAACTGCTCGATGTCAGGATGCAGTCTTCCAGGGCGTGGCACAGGGAAACTAAGGTGTTCTTATAGTACACCCCAAATCTTATAGGTCTTTTGCCGTTGCGGTGAGCGGCCTCTAGCTGGTGGACAATAGAGCCTGTTAACATTTATTTACATCAAATCAGAGGCTATTATCGATCAAAGTATGGCAGAAGTTACCCGGCTTTTGTCGCCTGTCTTCTGGCTAAATGTTGGGGCTGGGGCTTGGGGTGCGTGCGCCGAGGGGGCACGCACCCTAATTTTAGCCCGCCGCCACCGGCACTCTTTGCTTCTCCTTCACTTCCAGCGGCGCAGTTAGCGCTGCTTCCAAATCAGCACATCCCAGCCTTTCTTCGAGAATCCTGATCACTTCGCGCCCGAAATCGCCTGGATTGCGACGCCAAGCCTCCAAGCACACTTCCCCGAAGAACGAGCCGAGCGGTTCGGGATTCCACAGCAGCTTCCTCGCCGTCCAAGGCATCAAGCTCATCGGGTCGTACCCTGGTTTGAGAATTTCCTTCTTAAATGCATACTCTTCCAAATGGGTGTGCGGCTGCAAGCCGATGAAGAAAATCGCCGGCTCGACTTTATCCTCCCCAAAAATCCGTTCTAGCTCCCGGTGGTAAGCAATCGTCTGGCGGATGGTGTCATAGGTTTCGTCTATGACATTAAACGAGTAATTGACCGAAACCAAGTCATTGAAACCGGCAGCCTTCAAGTCGCGGCAGTTTTCCAGCACCGTGCGCAGGTTGTAGCCCATGCGCATCTTGCGCACCAGTTCTTGCGAGCCGCTGGTGATGCCGATTTCAAAATAATTCATGCCGGTTTTCACCATCAAGTCGCACAGCTGGGGCGTCAAGTTGTCCGCCCGGATGTATGCCGCCCACTTAATGTCCGCCATACCGGCATCGATGATTTTCTCCAGCAGCTCCACTGCATCGTCAATAAACTTGCGAGCCGGAATAAACTGGGCGTCGGTAAACCAGAAGTTGCGCACCCCCCGCTCGTAAAGCTGGCGCATCTCCGCCACGACTTCATACGCTGGGTTTATCCGCACCTGCTTGCCTTCAATCACCGTATAGATGCAGTAGCAGCAGTTGTGCGGACAGCCGCGCTTGGTTTGCACGCCGATATAGAAGTCCCTGTCTTGCAGGTAATACTGAAATTCCGGCCAGATGCTCTCTATATAATCGTAGTTGCAGGCTGTTTTCTCGATCGGGGTGGGGCGCTCGTGTATCATCCGCTCGCGGGGCGCTGTCTCTCCCGCTACATAGCAGCGCTCGTTGCTGAAATCCTCACCCCGCAGCAGTTTTTCCAGCAGCGCCTCACCTTCGCCCACGGATATAATTGTCCCCGCCGGCAGGCTGCGCCCCAGCTGCTCGTAAAATACGCTGACCGCACCGCCGCCCACTACTGCGCGGGCGCGGGGCTGGTATTTTTGAGCGCGTTTCAGCCCCCGCTTTATTAACCCCTGGTTGCGCCAGAGTTCGGTGTAGTACGCCGTCGTCACGCGCAGCCCCCCGAGAGCGCCCCGCAGTTTTACCAGCGGGTTCTTGGCGTAGTAGAACTCAAAAGCGTTCTGCAGCGGATTTCCGCCTCGCCCTCCCACCGGCGCGTAGATTTGAATGTCTCGCCAGGAAAATACCAGCAGTGTGGGCTGGAATTCGTCCACACAAGCGTCTAGAGCGCCGGTGAAGTCCAAGGGCGGTACTGTCCCCAAGTCAAAGATGCGCTGCTCTACGCCTGGAAACAGCTTGTGGACGTGAGCTGCCAGGTACACTGCCCCGATCGGGAAGATGGGATTGCACGGGAGGCGAACGTAGAGGATGCGATCTTCCATACCAGTTGAGGGGTTACGGATTTCTGAAAGGTGTTTTCATATAACTTTACAATACCACCGCTGGTGTCTGGCGGGTTCTCGGGGATCTCCTTGCCGGTGCGCGGGCAGGCAGGGGAGCGGGGCAGCGAGAGGCTCTCTCGCCTTATAGCATATTAGTTGCTTTATGTCAACGCCTAAAAGGAAAGAATCTGCGGGCGCTCTTTACCTAAAAAAAAACTTCGGGATAGGTGTTAGTTGGTAGTCAGGTTTACAACACGCGGGGATCGCAGAGTGTTAAGCTTTATATATAAGTCGTTTGGTGCTTAGCTCCTCAGTCCTATGGTTCAAATTCTCGATCCCATCCCTGCTGGCTCCTCTGGCCAAATCCTCTGCTGCTACGTCAACGCCACCAGCAAAATCCAGATTGCTCGGATCACGAATATTCCCAATTGGTACTTTGAGCGGGTTGTCTTTCCCGGACAGCGCCTGGTGTTTGAAGCTTTCCCAGAAGCCCTGCTGGAAATTCATACAGGTATGATGGCTAGCGCCATTCTCTCGGATAAAATTCCCTGCCTCCGCCTGCGGATATCTGACGGGAACGACGACAGCGCTGAAAAAGCCGATCTACTCAAACAAGAGCTTTTGAAGCTTAAACCGGAAACCGCTGCAACTGCTAAGAGTCGCCCTGCCAGAGCTTTAGCGGCAGCTGCGTTAACTTCTGTAGATTAGAATCAAAATTTGACAGGACTGGGGGTTGCTGACCAAGGCAACCCCATTTTGGTAAGATTCAGGGGCTTCTCAACAGATGGGTGAACTGCTTTGAATCTCCCTTCTTTTCTCTGGTTGTGGAAAACAGCGGCTTGGGCGATGGGACTTTCCCTGGTGGCCTACCTGCTGCTGGCCATCACCGGCTTTTACATATTTCAGTCGCGCCAGCACAGACACTCCGCTTTCCGCCGGCTGGTTGAGGCGCATTTTTTGATTGGCGGCGCTATGCTGGGCATGGTGTTGCTGCTGCTGGCGATTGGCATTGCTGGCACCTTGGGCCACTACGGCACCCTGGGCCATTCGGAACACCTAGCTGCCGGTTTAACCGCCGTGGGTTTAGTCTCGCTTTCCGCCTGGAGCGCCCTGCAGATTAGCCCCCAGCGACCTTGGGCCCGGGCCCTGCACCTGAGCGCCAATGCGGCGCTGTTTTTCGGATTTGCCTGGGTTTCTTGGACAGGCTGGCTGGTGGTGCAAAAATATCTGCCATAACATTTTTCCCAGTAAGGACGGAAGTGCTTACTGGCAACTTATCAATCCCTACTTAACAATGAGCAATGTGACCAAAGACGCCGCGACATTCCGCATTTCTCCCTTAATCCGAATCACCCTTCTCAGCCTGTATGTAGCGCTGACACTGCCCTTGCCTTTCCTGTCTGAACTCACAGCTGCGCCGGTGCCACCGGCACTGCTGTGGGTGGGGGTGGCCCTGGGAGGCGTGGCGCTCTACGCTGCTCTGACTGAAAGAGTAATTATAGACGATCTGGGAATTCATGTCAACTATCCGGGATGGGTTCCTTCTTTGTTTCGCAAGGGGTGGTCATTGCCTTGGTCGGAGGTGCGAGCTCTCAAACCCCGCAGCACCGGTCAAGGAGGATTGGTGTACTATTTCCTCAGCGAGTCGGGGAAAGGCTATTTGCTGCCAATGCGGGTGGTGGGATTTGCTAAGTTAGTCCGGCTGGTGGAAGCCAAAACCGGTATTGACACGACAGATGTCCGCCCCCTGGCGCAACCCTGGATGTACTTGATTTTGCTAGGATTTACCCTGCTGCTGCTCTTGGTTGATGCCTGGACAATTTCCACTGCCCTGACTCAGGGGAATTTGGTTTAACCGCAGGCAGTCAGTTTGTCCTGTCTCCTTTCAAGGGAAAAGGGGCATTATTAGCTTAACATATTTTTGACCGCCAAGACGCCATAGACGCGAAGCGCGTCTTCCCGCAGGGTAGGACGCCAAGAAAGGAAAGAAGGATTTCCTTGGCGAACAGGCGCGTCTTGGGGGTTTATTTTAAATGGCGCACCGGCAGCTCAATTACAAACTCCGTCCCCTCTCCGGGGGCGGAAAGACAAGATAAACTGCCTCTGTGTTTTTCTACCACTATTTTATAGCTGATGCTTAACCCCAAGCCGGTGCCAGAACCGACAGTTTTTGTGGTAAAGAAAGGGTCAAAGATGCGGATTTGAATTTCCTCAGGAATGCCAGCACCGCTGTCGTAAATTCGGATAGCCACACGCTCGCCATCTACCAGAAGTTCTGTGCCAATTCGGATTGCTGGTTGCTGAGGGTGCGGATGGTGCGGATGGTGCGGATGGTGCAATTCGTCTAGCGCGTCAATCGCATTTGCTAGAATATTCATAAACACCTGGTTGAGCTGACCGGCATAGCACTCCACCTCAGGCAGCTGGCTGTACTCTTTAATCACCTGAATTGCGGGACGTTGGGAAGTTGCCTTCAGCCGGTGCTGCAAAATTAACAGGGTGCTGTCGATGCCGGTGTGAATGTCCACCGCTTTCATTTCGGCTTCATCCAGGCGCGAGAAGTTGCGCAAGCTGAGGACAATTTCGCGGATGCGGTTCGCCCCCTCTTTCATCGATTTGAGCAGTTTCAGGAAGTCGGCTTTTAAGAAATCCAGGTCGAGAGCTTCTAGCTCTTTTTGGATTGCCGGTGCGGGTTGGGGATAATATTGTTGGTAGAGTTCCACGAGGCGCAGCAATTCAGAAGTATAGTCACTGGCGTACTTGACATTGCCGTAGATAAAGCTTGTGGGGTTATTGATTTCGTGGGCGACACCGGCAACCATTTGTCCTAAGGCAACCATTTTTTCATTTTGAACCAATTGCGCTTGGGTGGAGCGCAAGTCGCGCAGCGCAGCTTCAAGTTCAGTGGCTTTTTCTCGCTCTCGCGCTTCGCTTTGCCGCAAGGCTTCTTCAGCCAGCCGGCGCTCAACGATTTCAATTTGGGCTTGTTCAAAAAGCGTGGATTGCCCGATAGCAATTGCCAGCTGCACCGCCAGCTGTCTGAGCGACTCTATCTCGTAAGAGTGCCACTGTCTCGGACTGCTACAGTGATGGGATATCAGCAACCCCCACAGTCGATTTTGGTTTGGGGATTTGGGATTTGGGATTGAAGAGTTTGACTCTGAATTGCTTTGCAGGATGGGAACGACTAGGTTGGCTTTAACCTGCAGCCGGTTCAGTAACTGAAGGTGGCACTCACTCAAATCGGCACTGTAAATATCATCTATTGCGCGAATGCGACCTTTCTGGTAAAGGTTAACGTAAGTCTCGGCAAAGCACTGGTCTTGAATGTCAACTCCCATAGTGGAGATCCAGCCCTCGCCAACTGACTCTACTGTTACCACCCCACTCCAGTCGGGATTGAAGCGGTAAATCAGTGTCCTGTCAGTTTGCAAAAATTGCCGCACTTCCCCCACCGCCGCTGTCAGGATTTCATCCAGGTTGAGCGAGGAGCGAATCCGCTCTTGCATGGCGAGTGCCAGACGCTCCCGCTTCAGCTGCAGCCGCAAAGTTTCCTCCACCTGCTTGCGCTGGGTGATGTCTTTGTGGGTTCCCGTCATCCGCACCGGCAATCCCGATTCGTCGCGCTCGAAAACTTTGCCGTGAGACAAAATCCACTTCCACTCGCCGCTCTTACTTCTCATGCGGAATTCGGCTTCAAAAATACCGGTGCGCCCTTGCAGACAGGCACCCAGCTCTTCCATCACCTTGGGCAAATCCTGCAGATGTATCAGCCGCTCAAAGGACTGATAGCTGTTCTCAATTTCCTTCTCCTCATAGCCCAACATTTTTTTCCACTGCGCGTCGAAATAGGTGGCTCCCGTACTCATATTCCAGTCCCACAACCCCAAGGCGCTGCCTTCGAGAGCCATCTGCAATCGCTGTTCGCTTTTGAGCAGAGCTTCTGCGGCGCGTTTGCGCTCAATTCCCAGCGCTACCTGGTCGGCAACCGAGCTCAGAAAGTCGCAGGTATTTTGGCTGAGCGGGTGTTTGGCAAATATGGCCATCACGCCTGCGAGCCTGTCTTCCACAACCAGGGGGTAGCCGGCGAATGCCACCATCCCCTCTCGCCGCGCCCACTCCCAGGTGCGGTTGCGAAGGTCGTTTTGCAGGTTATTGCTCAGGTAAGGGGTGCGGTTAGCGGCAATTAAATCAATTTTAAAACCGCCTGCGGGTATTTTAGCATGAGTGCCGCTGGTGTGGACAGACATACCGGCACTAGCTTGCAATTCTAACAGGTTTTGATCCGGGTTGAGTGTCCAGATGCGCACAAAAGCCGCATCCAGATGTTCGACTAGGGCTTCGCTGCAGCGCTGCAGCATTTCGGACAAATCGCCCCCTTGAGTCAGGGCTGTGCCAATATCAGAGCGGAGAGCGGACTGCCGCGCTCGTTCGGCTAGGGCTTCGGCGGCTTGCTTGATCTCAGTGATATCAGTAGCGGTGCCGAGAATTTGCTGGGGGGTGCCATCCGGGGTTCTGGAGAACACTGTTTCGCGGCTGTGAAGCCAAGTCCACCCGCCGGCGGCATTTCTCATCCGGTACTCGAGTTCCACAATTTCGCCGTCTTTAGCTGCTTTTTGCTTCTGGAGATGTTCGGACAATTCGGCTAAATCGTCGGGGTGCATAATAGCGGGAAACAGCCCAGATCCCATGTCTTGAATTTCTTGAGGTGTGTAGCCGACCAGCTCAGCTACTTCCCGATTGGCGTAGACATTGCGCTGTTCAATTATATCATAAATATACAAGATACTGGGGCTGGACTCAGCAATTCGCTGGATAAACCGCTGGCTGGATCGCAGCGCTTCTTCTGCCTGTTTGCTCTCGGTAATGTCTCGCCCAACGGCGTAGATTAAACCTTCTTCGACAAAGGGCGCAGCTGTCCACGAAAACCACTTGTAAGATCCATCTGTACACCGCAGCCGATTGGACAGGGAAACGGTAGAAACCCCAGTCCTGAGTTTACCCATTTCGGCAAGGGTAATTTCCCGATCTTCTGGATGGACAAATTCAATAAAAAGTCTTGACAAAAGTTGCTCTTCTGTGTGTCCTAAGCTCGTTTGCCAAGCTGGGTTGAGGCGCTTTAGATAGCCGGTGAAGTCAGCGATGCAGAGCAAGTCGAGGGAGAGGGTGAAGAAGCGATCTCGCTCCGCCTCCGCCCGCAGCCGTTGGGTGATGTCAATGGAAATGCCGCCCACCGCGTAGGGTGTGCCGCTGGCGTCGCACAGGGGGAACTTAGTGGATATGTAGGTGTGCAAACCGTCATCTTGCTGGGCGACTTCCTCCCACTGTGTCGGTGCTGAAGCCGCCAGCACCGCCAAGTCGTTCGCCCGAAACTCGTCAGCTATTTCCTTGGGGAAAACCTCCCAGTCATTTTTGCCTTGAACTTCTTCCCTGCTGACGCCAAACAGAGTTTCAAACTGGCGGTTTATCTGCAAAAATCGCCCTTCTGTATCTTTCGTATAAATCACAGCTGGGGCGTTATCCAAAATAGCTTTAAGTTGCTCCTGACTTGTGCGCAGCGCTTCTTGCGCCTGTTTGCGCTCGCTGATGTCTTGCACGACAGCAATCAGATACTTCACCTCACCGGATAAATCTCGCACCCCCGTGATGCTGGCACTCACCCACACGGGGGAGCCATCTTTGCGGATGTAGCGCTTCTCGAAAGAGACATTTTGAATCCGGTTTGCCAGAATCTGTTTGTGGCACTCCAAATTGACGCTCAAGTCTTCTGAGTGGGTAATGTACTGAAAATTTAGCTCCTCCAATTCTTCGGGCGCGTAGCCGACAGTATGGCAAAACCCCCGGTTGGCGCTGAGAAATTGGCCATCTGGACTCAGCAGGGCAATTCCTACAGCAGCTTGCTCGAAAATGGCGCGGAATTTATCCTCGCTTTCCCGCAGCGCTGCTAAAGCTTGTTTGAGTTCGGTGATGTTTTGCGTCATCACCAAACCGGCAGTGATTTTTCCGCAGTCGTCGAGTACCGGCACCACACGCACTTGGTATGTCTTCTGAGCGTACTCTTTTTCAAACACAGTGGGTTTTCCTGCCAGGGCTTTTCTATAAAATGGCTCGAGCCGGCGGTACACCTCGGGCGGAAAACACTCTGACAGGGTTTTGCCTTCCACTTGCTCTCTATTAAATCCCACCTCTGCCAAACCTGTACCGTCAGCCAGGATGTGGCGGAGATTGCGATCGAAAAGGATAACTGCACCGTTGGGAAAATTTTTAGTGAGGGTGCGGTAGAGTTCTTCACTTTGGCGGAGGGCTATTTCTGCGGCTTTGCGCTCCGTGATGTCCAGAATGGTTCCGAACAGCCTCACGATTTGGCCATTATCACTGAAAACCGGCTGTCCTTTCACAGCTGTGTGTCTCACAGAACCGTCGGGGCGAGATATGCGCCAATCCAATTCATAAGGCACGCCACTGCTAATGGCCTGTTCTGTAGCCCTTTGCATAACTTGCCGGTCTTCGGGGTGCGCGATTTGCAGGTACTCTAGATAAGTGGGCGCTCCCTGCGCCGGCTCTCGCCCGCAAATTCGGAAGATTTCTTCTGACCAGTATATCTCGCCGCTGGCGATATCCAATTCCCAGCAGCCGGCGTGCGCCACTCGCTGCGTTTCGGCAAATCGAGCTTCCGTTTTTTGCAGGGAGGTGATTAATTGGGATTTTTCCCTTTCGGCTATAACCGTGTCGCTGATGTCCCAGAAAATCCCCTGAACTCCCACAGCCCTCCCCCGGGCGTCTCTCACCGGCACTTTGACAACTTGCACATATATCGTTTCGCCGGTTACGGGTGTCTGGTGTTCCTCAACAACCCGGAATATTTCCCCTGTTTGGACAACCCGCATGTCGTCGGCGCGGTATTTGTCAGCCAGTTCTTGGGGATAAAAGTCGTAAGCGGTTTTGCCTATGGCTTCTGGGAGCGTCACTCCCAAGCTAGCGAGCATGGCTTGATTGGCAAATGTTATCCTGCCATTTAAGTCTGTCCTGTATAAGTATTGCGGCAAAGCGTCAGCTAGGGATTGGTAGAAGGCTTCACCCTGCTGTTCGGCTTCTGCGGTTGGGGCGAAATCTCTTTGCTGGGGCAAGGTTTCTCCCACCGGCACAATGCTGGAGGTGTTGCGGAAAACGGTGACAGTTTCTCGCACTTCACCGGTGTGGGGGTTGCGGATGGCGCAGCTGGCTGTTTCCAGGGCGATATAATGTCCGTGCCGGTGGCGGATGCGGCAGGTTGCCCTAATGCTGGTATCGGGTGCAGTTGCGTCAGAGTTGGGGATAGTGTGTCTGTCGTCTGGGTGAAAAAATTCCGCAGCGCTGCGCCCGATAAGTTCTTCCGGCTCATATCCCAACAAAGAGTAGCAGGCGGGAGAGACGTAAAGGAAATTCCCTTGCGGGGAATGCCGGCAAATCAGATCGCTGACATTTTCCGCGACAGCGCAGTAGCGCTGCTCCATTAACTGTAGCGCCCCCTGGAGGCGTAACCGCTCCAAGGCACAGCGAATGGAGCGCACCAGTGAGTCGCAATTTATTTTACTTCTTACTAAATAGTCTTGCGCTCCTTCCCGCAGCGCCTCTATGGCTTGATTCTCTGTTTTGACTATCACTACAACCGGCACCCCAGGCGCTCCTGCCCGAACTTTTCTTACGGGATCCAACTCCTGTTTCTCTTGCTGCGAGAGGTTTAGCAGCAGCAAGTCAAAGGGATTTGACTGCAGCCGGTCAAGCGCTTCTGCCAGCTGTCGCACCGGCACGATCTCAATTCGCTCCAGCTTGGCTGTTAAAATCTTTCGCAGCCAGGTGGCGTCTGTCTGGCTGTTTTCTATTAAAAGAACTTGTATTGGTGCTTCGATCATCAGGTATCTCTAAAATGCTGACTTTACATACAACTCGCTACTAGCTCCCCGGCGCGACAGCTGGATTTCCGACGCACCGGCTCAAAGTCACCCCTGCCTCGCCCCGCCCTCAAGGTTTGGCTGTTACTTCTGTCACTCTTCCCTTAGCTCTGGCTAGCCCTCCCCTCGATTCCCCCCTTTCTCTCACTCAACACTTTATTACAGTCAGGCAAGCCAAAGGCAAAATCTATCTAACTTTCACATGCGTGCGCATTAGCTTTGCTGCCAAAGCGGCTGCCTCTGAGGGCAGGCTTTCCACATCTTACCTTAATATAAGCTGTCTGGAAATTTTCCCGCCGCTGCACCGGGGAGCTTTTCCCGCCAAAAGCGTCTCAACCCCTCTGCCGGTAGCAGCTCCAAGCGTGCCGGTCTGCTCTCCGACGCTGCCGGAAAGCTGTATACTATTAACATCCCTCACCATACTGGTTCAAGCCCCATATCAGAATTTCGCCAATTAGTCAAGCACCTCTCGCCCCCACCCCCCGAAAACTCATCGCTCGTCATCAATTTCCGCTTCAATTTACACCCCCGCCCCTTGTGACAGTTAACACGAGAAAATAAGGGTTTCAACCGGCAACTCCCAGCCTCTCACCGGCTTCTTAGCATTTTCGGTTAAGAAGCGCCCTCGATTAT
>JALOOK010000044.1 GCA_025454445.1 Oscillatoria sp. Prado101
ATTTAAAATATTTTAAATATTTAAGCGTTTAACAGGGAACACTTAAATTTTGCTTGTAGGGGGACAAAAAGTGAACCATTTATTTGGCTTTGAGGGAGAGCCTGGCTGTATTGAGCTAAGAAAGCGCTTAGATGCATTTTATGAATCTACAAGGGAGTATACGGCATTTCACCAGCCTAATTCAAAGCCAGAGTTTTGGAAACCGATCAAAGCTGCTGTAGAGGAATGTCTAGTTCGTCAAGGACAGTGCCGGATTCTAGAATTCGGAGCGGGACGCACAGGCTTTGGCGATTATCTGGGAGATATCCGGCATAAGGTAATATTTGATGTGCAAGATATAACGGCCTTAAACAGGGAATACTTATCAAAAGAAGCTGATAATGTCTTTATTTGCGATATCCAGATAATTAAACACAGCTATGACATAATTTTTTCAACATTTGTATGGGAGCATATCACTACACCCAGAGAAGCGCTCGATCTCTTACTTAATTTATTAAATCCAGGAGGGAGCATATTCATCGCTTCACCTCGTTATGATTTCCCTTTCTACTTAAGCCCATCAGCTAGGCATCGGTCACGATTTGAGCGATTCAAGATTGGTGTGTGGTTAAGCTATCGCAGATTAAAAGTTATACTTGGCGGTCAGCCCGATTTCTTGATTCATCTCGACCCATCTTTATTTTACAGTTCCTGTTTTCGGGATTCTGACGCAATCCATTGGGTATCTATATGGGATTTAAAGCGATTTTTAAAAAGCCGTAATTTTAAAGCGCACGCCTTGCCACTGAAGGCTCAAGGCATAAAAGCTTGGTTTTGGCAAAAATTCCTGCTGCTTTTTGTACGAATTTCCAAAGACTGTTAAATTATGCTGGTCAATTATGCTCAGTCAACTCACTCCTATCATACTCACGTATAATGAAGACCTTAACATAAACCGCACCCTCCAGCGCCTTTTTTGGGCCAAGAGGATTGTAGTCATTGACAGCTACAGTATAGACGAAACCCTAGCAATCTTGCAGTCCTATCCTCAAGTGGAAGTCTTTCAGCGAAAATTTGACACTCACGCAAATCAGTGGAACTACGGCTTGAAGCAAGTGACATCAGAGTGGGTGCTATCACTGGATGCAGACTACACCCTCACTGATGACTTGATTTCTGAAATAAAATCCATCCCAAAAGATTCCTTAATAAATGGCTACTTTGTCAGGTTTAAATATTGTGTTTTTGGCAAGCCGCTGCGCGGTACATTGCTCCCCCCTCGCCAAGTCCTATTCAGAAGGGAGAAAGCGGTTTATATCGATGATGGACACACGCAACTGCTACAGGTGGATGGAAAGTCTGGCATGCTTTTCTCCTACATTTATCATGACGATCGCAAGCCCCTGAGCCGGTGGCTGTGGGCGCAAGATCGCTATATGCTTATCGAAGCGAAGAAATTACTGGAGACTCCGGCTAGTGAACTCAGTTTTGGCGACCGTATCCGCCGGCAAAAAATTCTGGCTCCTTTTGTAATCATGTTCTACTGCTTAATCCTAAAAGGAGGAATCTTCGATGGCTGGGCCGGCTGGTACTATGCTTTTCAGCGAACTCTCGCTGAACTAATGTTATCAATTCGCTTGATAGAACAAGACAAATTACAAAAGAGCGATTGCTGACTCTCAATAAGGCGAGCGCCTCTCGCATCAAGTGCGAGCGCGACCGCCTGATTTTAAGCTTCTGGCTCAGCTCCCAACGCTCGCAACTGAGCCGCCAAACGCTCGCCTCGCCGGCGCTCTTGTTCCAGTCGCTCCTCCGCCTGTTCAGCTCGCCGGCGCTCTCGTTCGGCCATGTCCTGCGCCTCAATTCGCGCCTGAGTTTCCTGCTGCAGCGCCCGCACTAGCTCGTCAGGAATCAGCAGTTTCTCCCCCGTATCCTCCCGGTAAAATCCTATCAGTTTTTCCTCCACCTCTAAACGCAGCTGCAACGGCTGGCTCCGTTTATCTGTAATTGCTTGGTAGGTTTCTCCTTGGAGCCGATACCCGCGCAATTTTTCCTCTATCCACTCCCCTTTAGGGTCAAACTGCCAGTATTCCCGCACCTTTAACTGTTCGTATAGAGTCTTTTTAAAGATTTGGTCTTGGTCTTGAGTCCCTTTAGAAGTCATCTCAAAAATCACCGAAGGGACTTGTCCTTCTTCCCAAATTTTGTAATTATCCCGCCCTCCAGGCGTCACGTCAAAAATCACCATCACGTCCGGGGCCACTCGCAAGGAAGGAAAGCCCTGAGAATAGTAGAGAAACTGGTTGGCTAGAACAGTGGCCTGACGCCCCGCTAGGTATTGTTTCAGGACTTCCAGGGTGGTTAGCATGGCGTAGAGGTGATCGTAAGTTTCGGCCACAGGTTCACCATCCTCACTGGGGTAGAAAATTTCCGATTGTTGGGCTGTGGGCAAAATAGCAGTCATGGTCGCACAGCAAGTTGAGTGACAACTCTATCCTAAATCTTTTCCAACCGGCTTGCCGGCTTTGAAAATCCTGTTTTGTGGAATCTGAGGTGAAATAAGGAGTGTTCTCAGCCCCTGTAGACGCTGACGCTGCTTCCCGTAAGGGGCGTCATATCATGTCCGCTTGATTGCCGGAATTTCAAAAAACAGCCATCCGCCGGCACTTATCGCCTCTCGAAAGTCCCCGCGTGCGAGCGCTTATCCCAGAAATCGCCTCAACTCCACACTTAAACCCCATGCATCTAGACCACTACACCACCGGCACCTACACCCCTGGCGCTCCCCTCTGGAAACAACTCCTCTGGTACTTTCTCGGAGATCCCCTGATTCGCAGCCAAATCCTCCCCTTTTCCGCTCTCAAAGTCTGGATTCTCCGTTGCTTCGGCGCTCAAATTGGCAAAAAGGTGCGGATTAAACCAGGCGTGCGAGTCAAATTACCCTGGCGGCTGATCGTGGGCGACTGTGTTTGGATTGGCGAAGACACCTGGATTGACAACCTCGCCACCGTTACCCTAGAAAGCCACGTCTGCATCTCTCAGGATGTCTATCTGTGCACCGGCAACCACGACTGGAGCCATCCTGACTTCCAGCTCATCCCAGCTGAAATTCACATCCAAGAAGGCAGCTGGATCGCCGCTCGCGCCGCCATTGGCCCTGGCGTCACCGTGGGCAGAGGTGCTGTCCTCACTCTGGGCGGCGTCGCCGGTCGCTCCCTCGATCCGATGACTATCTACTCAGGCAATCCAGCTCAACCTGTCAAAAAGCGCTTTATTAAAGGATTTTCCGGCAAATCTGTCTAAACACAATAGCCTTGCAAAGATTTGATACATAACCATCCATCTATAAGCCCGGGTGTTGCTATCCATTCCTGTAGAGGGAAATGGAAATTCATTGCCAGATATCTACCATGTTCGGGATGTTCGAGAAATGGATCCCAAAGCACACTCTAAGCAAAGTGAAAACTTTACAAGAGAGCAACGGACACAGCGCCGACCGGCAGCAGCCCGTTAAATTGTCGATAATTACGCAGTTTTATCCGCCAGACTATGCCGCAACCGGCCAGTTCATTCAAGAGCTAGCCACTCAGCTGGAACGGCAAGGCATGCACATCCACATCTTCACCGGCCAGCCCGGATATGCGTTCCAAACTTCTGCCGCTCCCCCCCTGGAATTTTACGATAAAATGTTAATTCGGCGAACGCGCACATCTCGCATGTGGCCAAAGCGGATTCGCGGCAGAGCCTTAAATGGACTAATGTTTTGTCTGCGTTCCGGCTTGCATTTACTGAAAGCTTGCTGGCGGGGAGATATTTTGCTGATCACCACCGAGCCCCCCTACTTGCCGGTGCTGGGGTTATTAGCTAATATATGCTTTAATGTGCCCTATGTTTGCCTGATCTACGATTTATATCCCGATGCAGCAGTCGAGCTAAAAGTCATCCACCCTAAACATTTTATCGTTCGGTTCTGGGATACCCTCAACAGATGGATTTGGAAACGGTCACAGGCAGCGATCGTCCTCAGCTCCACGATGAGAGATCGCGTCGCAGCCAAATGTCCCGAGATTAAAGACAAGATTGCCGTCATTCACAGCTGGGCAGATCCCGACTGGATAAAACCCATTGCTAAGAAAGATAATTGGTTCGCCCGACAGCACAATCTAGCTGACAAATTTACGGTACTATACTCTGGCAACATGGGCCGCTGCCATGACATAGATACCATTCTGGCCGCAGCTGAGGAACTGCAAAATGACCCGGTTCAGTTTGTTTTCATAGGTGCTGGTGCTAAGCGGCAATTTTGTATAGATAGAGTCCGCGAATTGGGCTTGTTTAACTGCCTGTTCTTGCCCTATCAAGACAAAGAAACTCTCCCCTACTCGCTGACTGCTGCTGACTTGTCTTTAGTCAGCATTAGCCCCGGACTGGAAGGTGTGATTGCCCCCAGCAAGCTTTACGGCATCTTAGCAGCTGGGCGTCCCGTTGCAGCCATCTGTGAAAAACATTCGTATTTACGCCAGCTATTATCTGAGGGGAAATGCGGGGCTGCGTTCAATAATGGAGATGGGAAAAGTCTGGCGGAGTTTATTCGCTTCCTCGCTGCCGATCCGCAGCTAGCAGCTCATATGGGCAAGGCTGGCCGGCGCTACCTCATGTCGCACTTTACCCCGGAAATTATTGCCCAGCAGTACGCCCTGGTCTTGAACCCCCTGAGAAAATCTAGAAGTCAAAATCCAGCAGACAGAATTCAGCAGAAAAACACATTCATAACTCCTGACTCCTGAGTGCTGACTCCTGTGCGCTACAAAGCAGATCGCTCTATGTAACAGGCATTATCAGATATAATAAAAAGCCAGGGCTGAGGAAAGAGTTTAGCAGATCCCAGCCGTGGATGCTTTGCCATTTGGGTTCGGACGACACGAAGTCAGCGGTCTCAGCCTCTCACTCGGCAGCGAGACTGTTGCCAGTTATCCTGTCGCCCGAAATCTATGCAGCCAAATTGCCAGTCTTAATTGCGCAGCACCACCGGCAATTTAACAGCTATATCTTAGGCGCTCTGGGCAATCTGTCAATTGGGCGTCTCATTACTTGGGTTACCAGAAACCCGGTTTCTTTAAGAAACCGGGTTTCTTAATGTTCTCGCAACCCCCCCTACTTGGCCGTTTTGAGGATGGCAGGCACACTGGCATCTCCCTGAATCATCGGGATTTTGTGGGCGGCAGCGGTCTCCGTCCCGCGTGCGCCGGCACGACTACCGGCATTTGTTAAACTGGAAAAACCTAAAATCCTGTTCCACAATAATAGTTAGTTCTTCATCTGTGCGGACAGCAACTGCTACTCCCATGACTTACCACATAATTTACGACGGCAATTGCAACCTGTGCGTCACGCTCGTGCAGCTGCTGGAGAGCTTAGATAAGGGGGAGCGGTTTACCTACATCCCCATGCAAGACCAACCGGCTCTCAGTAACTTTGGCATCACCCCCTCTGACTGCGAGCTGGGTATGATTTTGATTGACGCCGGTGCCCCCGATCGCCGGTGGCAAGGCAGTGACGCCGCTGAGGAAATTGGGCGCTTGCTGCCTTTGGGCAACGTGTTTGTGGCCGCCTATCGGGCCCTGCCCGGGCTGAAGTGGGCGGGCGATCGCCTGTACCAACAGATTCGCGACCACCGGTACGCCTTGTTCGGCAAGCGCTCTGCTACCTATAGCTCTGCCCACCCATCCTGCTGCAGCCTAACAAAACAGGCTAGAGGCTAGTCAAATTTTTGCCACTCTTATCGTTACCCCTTCTTACTCCCCCTCCCCGCAGGCGGGGAGGGGGTTGGGGGGTGGGGTTGATCCGGTGATTGTGCAACGCCGCGCCGGAAAGCCCCCACCCCATGCCTTCGGCGCTTCCTGCACCCTACTGCTCTAGCCGTTGAACACCTCGAATATCTGCCGGCAAAAGTGTTTCAGCTTTTCCGCCGCCGACGGTGCCGGTTGGGCCTTGCCCTCAAACCGCCAGTTCTCCACCGTTGAGAATCGCCACTGTTTGCCTTGATGGTCAAATCCAGCCGCCTCCACGCCGATGGCCCGCCGCTGGCCATCCAGCGGGTCATCGTAAAAGCGAACCTGAACCAGAATGCTGCGACTCTGGAACGACCGGCTCCAGCCTGGGAAATGAAAACCGATGTCGATAGAATCGGGATCGACCAGTTCCTGAGTGTCCGGGTCATTGATCCAGGGTTTGAGATCGGCCCTGGCACCGGGAAACTCGGACTTGAACAGATTAACCACTGTCGCGATCTTGCTGGCCACTTCAAAGCTCCGGGCCTTCTCAGCTGCGTTCACTCCAAACACTCCTACAAACGTGTTATCAGATTGTGATCTAATGGTTTCAGATGGGCAGACTGAAGTTTTTCATATCAAGATAGCCCATCTCCGCCCGAGCGAGCGGCAATCAACGGAAGACTAGGAGTCAAACAGATGGCCACCCCCTGTCACATTATTGTTGAAGGGAATCCTGCAATCATCTATGCCAGTCGGAATGGCAGCCCCGACAAAGTGCGGCGCATCCTTAAACCATTCCTAGAGAAATTTTGGCAAGAGAGAGAGACCGCTGGTGAGTACGGTGATACACCTGAGTGCTTAGTGGCTCAGATTATCGTCCGCTTTGGTTTTGAGATTTGTGAGGACGATTTCTCAAATTTGAGAGTGGGCTTGAATTATGACCCAACGGTGGCATACCTCTATTCGGTAGCGTCCGCTCGGACGGTGAGTGTGTGGGTGCCAGAGGCAGAATATCGCAAAAATCCCAGTTTGGGCCTCAAAGGCTGTCGCCGGTTGGACAATGAAGTCTGGCACCTGGAGTAGTGCAGCGGGCTCACCGCCGGGGAACAGCCTATTATATGCTTATACTTTGCATATTAATCTAATTATTTCTGGTGCTAAAAAAAAGAATAGCATCAGGTATATTGGGACATCAGAGACGCCTGCAATACGATTTATCCGCCGTAGGGCAGGCGTCCCGCCTGCCAGCCCCCAGGAACACGCAACATACATATATGTAAATTATATGAATGAGGCTTCAGGCTGGGCGCTGGTATCTGGCCCGTTAAGATTGGGGTCGGGCTGCTTTTCAGGTGCCGGCAGGACGCGAACGCGGGCAAACTTCAGACCGCAGACTCCTTGCAGTTGCTCCACCATGCCGCATTCAATTTCCGTATCCACCCAGCCTTCACGAGCTAAGTAGCGCAGGTACTCTTGGTACTGCGCCCACTCGGCCTCAGTGGAGTAAACCAAGGTCAGCATGCCCGGTTGGGTAATGCGAGTTTGGGTCTGGGCGTCAACAGCCTTGTCAATCCGCTTCTTGACAATTTCGTAGCGGGTGTCGCGCGTGCCCCGGACGTCAAAGAGGCTTTCGGTTTGTTCGTCGTGAAAAATGTCCACTGTTGCGTCCTGCACCAAGACCAGATGGGTGACCTGCATCTGCGTGCCGCACTCTTGTTGAATGTGGAAGGCCGTCCTGGCACAGTCGCAGATGGCCCGCAGTTGCTCGTAGCGCAGACTGCGCAGGTGGAAAGCGGTAAATTTGGAGTCAATCGATGCCCCCGCATAAATCATGTGATCGATGCCGTCGGTACACTCTATATCGCAGTAGTGGCGGGTGATTTGCTGCATACGCACTTGCCAGCGCTCCCAAGTTTCCCGCAGCAGCAGGTTAATCTGGTTTATTGTCTGGTCATAGCGGGCGCGGGCGGCGTAAACACAGCTGTGCTCGCTGGCACAGCCTAGTCGGTAGGCTTCCACAGCCTCTAAAGCAGCTGGCCCGCACTGGGCAAAGTAGTCAAAGTAGATTTCCAGGTGCTCTTTAAGATACTGGGTAGCGGTGACTTCAGCATCAACAGTCACTTGGGCCTGCAACTGCTCCATGTAATCGCGCATATCCAGGTGCAGCTGTTCCCCGAAGGCACTTTCTTGGGATTGGCAAACGGCTTCCACCACCGCTAGCCCCAAGCGAAATTGTTCTAGCAAATCCGCTTGGATGGCCTGGTTGCGCTCCTCTGAGGAGCCCCGAATGTCAGAAATGCCATACAGCGGGTAGACATCCGCAAAGACAATCGCTTCGGGCGGCAGTCCCCAGCTGCGCCGTTCGGCTTCCTGCAAAAACCGCCATTCGACGGCTGGGTGGATATTGTGGAGTCGCGTCACTCGCTGCTGAATCGCTTGGCGCAGGGCTGTTATCAGTGCGGGGATTAACGCTTGGGCGTGCTTGCCGTCAACGCTGTTGAAGTTGTATGGCCGGTCGCTCGTCAGCCCGACTAAACCGGCCAGCTGGCCGCTTCCTGGCCCCGCTTCTACTGCTTTGACCACTAGCGGGATCAGCAACATAGAGCGGATACCCCTTTCCAAAAGCAAGCGCTCGCACTCAGTTTGGCAGTCCGCACTCAGATCGGGAACGTTCCAGACTTGATTCGCTTTGGCCGCTCGCAGGAAGTGCGACCCTTGCAGGGACTGCATTGTATAAACGGCAGGGCTTAATTCCCCCCCTTCGCCCCAAAAAATCTGAGCCTGCTCGCCTTCCGCACTGAGGATGACCGTGTTCCGGGCCCGAAATAGCGCTCGCAAGCGCCGGTTAATTTGCTTAAACTTATCATGGCGAAGAATCGAATCCCGCTCAATCAGCAGCTGAGTCAGGCGGCGCATTGTCTCCTGCTGTGTGACGTCGAAACCTTCCAGCAGCAGCAATCCTTCTATCCGGTAGTTCTCTAACTTCAGCCGGCGCTCCAGGTCAGACCAGCTCAGTTCGCTCGCGGTGCGGCTCTCCTCTCCCACCCCCAACTGGTGCAGCTTCAAATCGGCAAACTCATCTATCTTGGGTTTGATGCGGGAAACTTTCAGGTGGTCGGAGTCCAACCAAAATTCAATATAGCGCGGCTCTCGGTAAAGGGGGCTGTTGAGGGGCACCGTGATCGACTCGTCGAGCAACCCCCACTCCCGCAGGTCAATGTGGTACAGCTGCCTGAGAACCAGATGCAGGACGTGACGCCGGTACAGGGGCTCTTGGGCTGCTTTCTCAAACTCTGGGAACAGATCGGACAGGATTATTTTCTTGTGCACAGTGCCGTCACCGTTCCCACCGGCACCCGAGGTGTCTGCTTCAATGCCGGTCAGCCGGCAAAAGCCGTCATTCGCATACCGCACGCGAAGAGTTCCCGGCTCAATTGCCGCCATCAACAGCCGCGTCGAGTGCTGAAAACAACTGAGCCAGTCTATATTCCTCTTCCAGGATCTCAGCTGTTCGATTTGACGCGATTCGGGCAGTTGCGCAGCCATTTCCTGCAAAATTTCGTCAATGTTTTGTGCGCCGTTTGAGCTGACTTGGCTTTTCCCCGGTTTGCCGCTATTCCCGACACCCAGTTCTCTTTCAAGTTGGCTGTTAAACCTATGTACAGTGGACTCAGATGTAGACATGGCTCTGCACCTTTAATCTTAATTAAATAAGAAAAAAGCTGGCAATATTGTCTGGATTAAACTTGACAATAACTACATATTTAACCTCATTTTACCTATCGGGAACCTTGATAAAGCGGATTTTTTTCTGTTCGAGTTCTCTGGATCGCCGTCTCCTGTCAGAAGCGCGTTCGCGATCCGGAAGCCATACGGTTAGAGACAACTCTCCTATTCTTCCAATCAAGGAAGAACACAAGCCTGTCGCTCGCCTGAACAGCCTTTATCTCTAAGAACCCCTTCTGTCAACCCTTGCTTCGAGCAAACTTTTTTTGGCTTCAACCCCAACGAAATTCAACCTGCCGGCGCGATCGCGTTTTCCGTACTGATGGTAGAGACAATCATAAACAACTTGTTTTCAAGATGCGCAAACAGTGTATTGGTAGCTGGTAAATCGCCAAAATTGCGCTTTCTGTAGTATACAGCATCGACAACGGGACGGTACAAACGATTGCCTGCTGTTTGGTGTTTCGCGCTTCAATACCCTGAACGGTGACTTTAGGATAAAGGCGTACAGAGTAAAAATGAAGGCGCATGTAACGCACTTATAACAGATGCTGTTACAGTCGGCAAGATATCAGATATTGACCGATGGGAGCATGGACTGCTATAGGTTTAGTGACTTGATTGGACTGACTGAGGGGCGTGCCAGATAGCGACCTGATATTTATACCAGGCAATATGCCGGTTGACGCTGATCTTAACTGTTTTGTTGCTACTAGCAGAGCAACAGAGTTTTTTCATAGATAGCAGAATCATCCGCCAGAGTTATTCAGCCGGCGGGTAAGGGCAATGGGCGCTCACCAGTTTGATCAGGATCGGTACGGCGGAGGCTTCAAGGCTTGCGGCCTGAATGTCACACCGGCTTAAGGCCCTGGCGGTTGTTTTGTGAACATAGATGCACCCTTAGCTTAAGAGCCTAACACACCACGCGCCAGTCGAATCTGCCCGCCCGTCTAGGAGCGCTTGGCAAGTGGTTCGCGCCCGTCGGGGGTATGCTGCTTGGTGTGAAGCCGGCGGTTGCTGGTGGAATTGGGGAGAAATTGTTCGCCAACAGTCAAAACCCGGGGCGTGAAAGCGCCGGGAGCTAAATTCAGGGTTTTGAAGCGTGCTATACTTTTTTTGATCTATCCAGACAAGTCAAGAGCGGGTCTGGGATTTGGCCCAAACGCCTCAAAGGCCAGCACTGATAACTCCACGGCGCAGCTAAAACCTGTTGTGGGCGGCTGGCGGCGATTCGCTTAAGTCCTCAAAGAAGGCAAAGAGCGGGAATTTGTCAACCCCCAGCTGCCAAAAGGCACCAAGGTTCCTAAATGGGAGCGGGCGTTGACGGCGGGAGTCGGTAAGAAGCCTGCGCTTTTCTCGGGCGTTAACCTCTAGGGGCGGGGATCGCCGGAAATATCTGTCAGCCTTTTGAGTGGGCAGGATAAACCCGCCCCCCTCGGTAGTGTCACTATAGTAAAGGAACTAGCTAGGCCATATCGATTTATGTTTGACGCCCTTGCTGAACGCTTAGAAGGTGCCTGGAAAAAACTGCGGGGTCAGGACAAGATTTCGGAGTCCAACATCCTAGAGGCTCTGCGGGATGTCCGCCGCGCCCTCCTGGAAGCGGATGTGAATCTTCAGGTGGTCAAGGAATTTATTGCCGAGGTGGAAGCCAAGGCGCAGGGAGCGGAGGTGCTCTCCGGGGTGCGACCGGCGCAGCAGTTCGTCAAGATTGTCCATGACGAACTGGTGGCGGTGATGGGGGAAACTAATGTCCCTCTGGCCAAGGCTGATTCCGCCCCGACAATTGTGCTGATGGCTGGGTTGCAGGGCACCGGCAAAACAACGGCGTCAGCTAAACTGGCTTTACACCTGCGCAAGCTCAATCGCAGCGCCCTGCTTGTGGCGACTGACATCTACCGCCCAGCTGCTATTGACCAGCTGCTGACTCTGGGCAAGCAGATCGGGGTGCCGGTCTTTGAAATGGGCACCGGCACTGACCCGGTGGAGATCGCTCGCGCTGGCGTCGAGCGGGCAAAAGCAGACGGTGTGGATACCGTGATTATTGATACTGCCGGTCGCCTGCAAATCGACCAGGAGATGATGGCAGAGCTAGCACGGATTAAGCAAACTGTCAAGCCCCAGGAAACCCTGCTGGTGGTGGACGCGATGACGGGTCAGGAAGCGGCTTCCCTCACCCGCACCTTCCACGAGCGGATTGGCATCACCGGCGCTATCCTCACTAAGCTGGATGGGGACAGCCGGGGGGGTGCGGCGCTGTCTGTGCGGCGAGTTTCGGGAGCGCCGATTAAGTTTGTCGGCGTCGGCGAAAAGGTGGAGGCGCTGCAACCGTTCTATCCAGAGCGGATGGCTTCTCGGATTCTGGGCATGGGGGATGTCGTCACCCTGGTGGAGAAAGCCGCTGAGGCGGTGGATCTCTCAGATGCCGAGAAGATGCAGGAGAAAATCCTCACGGCGAAGTTTGACTTCACCGACTTCCTCAAGCAGATGCGGCTGATGAAGAACATGGGGTCGCTCGGCGGTCTGATCAAGCTGATTCCAGGGATGAATAAGCTGACGGATGACCAGCTGCAGCAGGGAGAAGCCCAGCTGAAACAGGCTGAGGCGATGATTAATTCCATGACGCCGGAGGAGCGCCGCAACCCGGATTTGCTGGCGGGCACTCCGAGCCGCCGCCGCCGCATCGCTCGGGGATCGGGCTACAGTGAGGCGGCAGTCAGCAAGCTGGTGACTGATTTCACCAAGATGCGCACGCTGATGCAGCAGATGGGCCAGGGTCAATTGCCTGGACTGGGCGGCATGGGCGGCGGGCCCTGGGGCGGCAACCGCCCGCCACAGCCTGGGTGGCGAGGCTACCCCGGTGGCGCGAACCCTCAGAAGAAAAAGAAAAAGGAAAAGAAAAAGAAGGGTTTCGGGACGCTTTAGCCGTCGCTCCCCAGCAATGGAAGTCAGAAGCTTTCCGCCGGCAGCTGTGTTAGGCTTGCGGCTGAAGGCTTTCTAGTGCTATAATCGGGGGCTCAAGCCGGTGAAATTTATAGCAGTACCCACTTAGGGCACGGACATTAGACCTTGAGGGTCGGAGGGAACGCCTGCCCTACGCCTATATCTCGTAGGACCGGCGTCTCGTATGTCTCAATGTCCATTACTGACGGTCTATTGCTGTAACAGCTAATAGCGGATAGCTAATAGCTTAAAATCAGAACTGGAGTACAAGGCATCAACATCAACATGATCAAACTGCGATTGAAGCGATACGGCAAAAAGCAGGAAGTCAGCTACAGAATCGTAGCGACAAACAGCACTTCTCGCCGAGATGGGCGTCCTCTCGAAGAACTGGGCTTCTACAACCCCAGAACCAATGAAACCAAGCTAAACGAGGCCGCGATTGTCAACCGCCTGAAACAGGGAGCTCAACCGACGGAGACTGTGCGCAGCATTCTCAAAAAAGCGAATATCTTCGAGCAAGTCAGTGGCTGATTTATCTGCGAACTTCGAGTCCCCACCCGCCAGTGCCGGCGCAGACTACGCTGGACTGGTACGGTTTTTAGTCGAGCCCTTTTTAGACTCGCCGGATTCCTTGAAACTGGACTGCGAAATGTCACCCAGCAGGCCCAAGGTCTGGCTCCGCGTGGCCTTAGAAGGAGAGGATAAAGGGCGTGTCTTCGGTCGGGGCGGACGCAACATTCAGGCGATCCGGACAGTGCTGGAAGCGTCGGCCAAGACAGTAGGCCAATCGGTCTACCTGGATATTTACGGAGGCGTGGCGGCGGCGCGGGATATTCCGCCGCCGAGTCGATCGTCGGCACCTAGGGGGCCAAAACCTCAAGCCCGCCGGTCAAGTGCCCCCAGGTCTTCTGGGAGATCCCGCCCTCGCGATTTGAGTTAACTCGGTAAAAGTGTGGCTCTTTGGCTGGCGTTCCCCCACCCCCCCCAAAATTTCCAGGCTTTAGGGGCGACCATTACAGCAGTAGCCATATTGATTAGGACATTCATCTGTTACCCTATCCGCGTCCATCTGTGTTCATCTGCGGTTTTAAATATTGAACCGCAGATAAACGCAGAGGTTTTAAATATTGAACCGCAGATAAACGCAGATGAACGCAGATGTGGCACTGTCCTAACTATAGTAAATATTGCTATACAATAGCTTGGAACCTGGGGGTAGCGTGAGGCGGAATTCCTGGAGTCATCTGTGATTTTTCCAAAGAGTTTCTCTAGCTTGACTGCGCTTATCACCGCGATCGCGTGCCGCAAGTTTTTTTAATGTTTTGGGTGTCTGGAGCGGGTGCAAAAATACCCGCCCGGTGCGCCCAAGCGGGTTTCTTTTCTCAAACTATGACTTGTGGAGCCAAACTTTAACCTAGGGATCGCCTGTGTAGATTAGGACTCCATCAATATTCTCAATTCCATTTAGGGTTATGTCGCTTGGCAAACATTCGCCTTCTATTTTGCAACATTCTGCAGGCAGTACATCTCCATAAACAGAAATATTTACATCTCTATCCCTTCCAGCCGGATGCGGGTAACGAGCGGAAGTGAATTGATAGCTGCTACTCATTATTCTTTGATTACTTTATAATTGAGGCGCTGGAATTCGGGAAACCCAATTAAACAAACAAGACTGCAGTAACCTGCATAATACGGGACAGTTATAGTGAACTGTCCTCCTGAAAAAGACGCAAAAGAGGCTAGAAAAAAGGCCCCCATACAGGCGTCTGATAACAGGTTTTTGGTGGCCAACTGGGAACGGGCAATTGGCATAAAATTTGGAGAAGAATGTTGGCATGACAGACGGCACGACGATTCAGTTGCCGAACATTGATAGCGCTATCGCGCTCAGCGGTAATCAAGAAGAAAATCTGAAAATCCTGTCCAAACAAACCGGGGCTTTACTGGTGCTGCGGGGGCAAGAATTACTGATTTCCGGAACGTCCAATCAAGTGGAGCTGTGCCGCCGGCTAGTGGGCGAACTCGAAGACTTCTGGAAATACGGCAAGAGTGTCTCCGAGGTGGATATCCTCACGGCCCGCCACGCCATAGACACCCACCGGCAGGAGGAATTGCGCGATTTGCGGCAAGATGTCCTGGCCAAAACCCGTCGCGGTGACGAAATTCGCGCTAAAACCTTCCGCCAGCGACAGTATGTGCAAGCGGTGCGCACCCACGACCTGACCTTCTGTATCGGTCCCGCCGGCACCGGCAAGACTTTCCTGGCGGCAGTCCTGGCTGTTTCCGCCCTGCTGGCCAATCAGTACGAGCGGCTGATCCTGACCCGACCGGCAGTAGAAGCAGGTGAGAGACTGGGTTTCCTTCCCGGAGATTTGCAGCAGAAAGTCAATCCCTACCTCCGCCCCCTATACGACGCCCTCTACGAATTTATCGAGCCGGAAAAAATTGCCGGTCTGATGGAACGGGGGGTGATTGAAGTGGCTCCTTTGGCCTACATGCGGGGCCGCACCCTCAATAATTCTTTTGTGATTTTGGATGAAGCGCAAAATACGACACCGGCTCAGATGAAAATGGTGATTACCCGCCTGGGGTTACGCTCTCGCATGGTGGTCACCGGCGACATCACCCAAACCGATTTGCCGGCTAACCAGGCGTCGGGACTGGACGTAGCCCTGAAAATATTGCAAAATGTTGAGGGGATTGCTTTCTGTCACCTCTCTAAGGCAGATGTGGTGCGCCACCCGCTGGTGCAAAGGATTGTCGCGGCTTACGAACAGTACGAAAAGTAAGAGACTTTTGGCGAATTACATCGAGATAGGGGCGGGTTGTTCGGCGTTAGGGCTGTGCCGCACAGTTTGTTGGGAAACCCGCCCCTACATAAACAAACAACTCACCATTACTTATGACTGCTACTCTCAAGGAATTTCTAGAAGCTTGCGAAACTTTGGGCACCCTGCGTCTGATTGTCACCAGCAGCGCTGCTGTGCTGGAAGTCAAAGGAACTATTCAGAAACTGTTCTACGCCGATTTGCCCAAAGGCAAGTACGCCAATATGCACGCGGAAGGCTTCGAGTTTCACCTGAATATGGACAAAATTCAACGGGTGAAGTTCGAGACCGGCGAAGCCAAACGGGGCAATTTTACCACTTACGCGATTCGCTTTCAAGACGAGAGCGACGAGCCGGCGCTCAGCGCCTTCCTCCAGTGGGGCAAACCGGGGGAATACGAACCCGGACAGGTGGAAGCTTGGCACCAGCTGCGGGAACAATATGGCGAAGTTTGGGCACCGGCACCTTTGGAAGGATGATGTTTGAAACTGGGGTAAAATTCCCCCCCTAAATCCTTGACAAAATGAAAATTGTGTGCTAAAAGATGAAGGCGAGTGGTGGAGAGTGCCGGCAGGTGCACTGGGGACTGAGATTGATTTGGGGTTTGTGTTTGCTGGTGGCGGTGCTGCTGTGGGGGGCTGCCGGCACCCAGGCGGGCCCTTTGCTCGACCGGATGGCCAGATTTCCCAACTGGGAGAGCAAGCCGCCGGTGATGCCGGCTTATGGGGATTTGGCCTATCCAGATTGGATGGCGGGCACCTGGACGGTGACCAGCACGCTGGTGGATATGGTGGCACCCCTGGCACCGGCAATTGTCAGCCCCGGGTTTGAAAGCAATCGCCGCTATATAGATGTGCCGGTGAGTTTCCCCGTCCGGTTTGGGCCGGCACCTGCCAGAAGCGGCAGGTTTCGGCCTTTGGGATGGCCGGTGCCGGTGTCGGTTATGCCGGCATTCAGGGGATTGCGGGGGAAAGGGATGCCGGTGGTAGCAGATCGGGCCTTTAATGGGTTGAGCATTGCCCGGGCTTATCTGGGGGAGGGGGCGGTAAAGTCGGTGAAAGTCGATCCGGATTCGCCCAACCGGCAGGTGACGCTGCTGCAGTCGAGCCAGCTTGTCTCGACTGTCACCGGTCGCTTGAGTGAAAAGCCGGCGGTGGACAGGTTTGTGGCTTCCGAGGTGTTCGCGCAGCAGTTTCGGGCGGGGAGTCGAGTTTACTTCAATGAAGTGGAGACGGCGACGGCGTACCAGAAACAGCAGCCACCATTGCCTGCGATTGAAGCAGATCAAGTGACAGCTATCTATTTATCGCCCCAATCTCCGGATTATTTTGCTGCCGGCGGGCGTCCTGTAGCGCTTTATCGCTATAGGTTGCAATTTTTCCCGGAATCGGAGCGAGATGCTTCCTGATAAACTGTTAAGTTTTAATTGGCTTGTGTTTTAAAGGGAGGCAGAGCCTCCTGATATGCGTTACCTGGTATAACCAGGGAGCGAGCGCCCGCAATTATATTCATATTAATCAATCGTATTTAACGGGAGATGGTGTTGGGGGGCGCTGACTGTAGCTGGCAAGCGGATGGTGAAGGTGGAACCCGTGCCAAATTGGCTGTCAACCGTGATTTCCCCACCCATGATCTCGCAGAATGCCTTGGTGATGGTCAGCCCGAGTCCCGTACCGCCGTACTTCTTGGTGGTCGAGGAGTCGGCTTGAATGAAAGGCTCGAAGACTTTGACGACTTGCTCCTCAGTCATGCCAATGCCGGTGTCGGTGACGCGGAAGACGATCCAAGATGAGGGGGAATTGGAGGGGGCGATCTGGTGAGCCGGTGAGAGGGGTTGGTCTGGGAGGAACCCGCCGTCTCCCGGATCTGACGAGTTTTGGCCCTCGGCAAGACTGTCCGCATTGTCAATGGTCAGGCCACGCCGCCGAATCTGGCGTTCATCGATCCGCAGCAGCGGATCGAGGTGATCCACCAGACCGTCCAGCCGGCGGAGTTGGCCGA
>JALOOK010000447.1 GCA_025454445.1 Oscillatoria sp. Prado101
CTTTTCTTTGAACAATTTGCCGGCGGAGAAAGCCGGCACTTTTGTTGCCGGGATTTCCATTTTGTCGCCGGTTTTGGGATTGCGACCCTCACGGGCTTTGCGCTCGCGGGACTCAAACGAGCCAAAGCCGACCAAAGTCACCTTGTCCCCCTCGGAAACGGCATCCATGATTGCTTCTAAGGCAGCGGTGAGCACAGCATCGGCTTGCTTTTTGGTCACACTGGCCTTTTCGGCAACCACATCAACTAATTCGCCCTTATTCATATCTAAGCACCATCACTGTTGTGGGTTAAATATCACTTTGCGTTTTCAGCTCGTGATAGCTGGGCCTGAGTCTGGCCTTGGAAATTTTCGCCCAAAATGGCTGAAAATGCCTCAGACTCTAGCTTTCACTGCATTATTCTAAAGGTTGATCGCCGGATATGGAAGCCTAAAAGCCTTAATTTATGTCGATCGGCATCAAAATCCCCCCTGGCACCACTCAGAGTGGCCATCAAAGCCTGTACCGTGCGGTGCTCGAAGCAATCTTCTACCTCCAGGGTAAGTTTTTTAGAGTCAGATACTCTGCCAGCTTACTGCGCCGGTCGTCCGCAAAAATACTCCTTTAGTGGTAGAAGAACCAACATTGCTAGGGGCGGCTTCACCCGAGAGCTCTGTGGCACAGGCAAAAGCTGTCACTTGCCCCGCCCCACCCAGGCACCGATACCCCCAACCCGCCCTGAACGCTGGGCCAAATCCGATATCCGCACGGCGAAAATGAAATATAGCATAAACCCACCTTTGTGTCAAGCTCTGGAGAGCTAGAAACCCGGTAACTTCGGCGAAACCGGGTTTCTGGGCTGGGGCGGTGGTGGCCTTCGGGTTACCGATTGGGGCTGCTGCCGCTGGGCAAACCTTGCCGCTGGATGATCGGGCGCACATCTCGCCCTGGCGTGTAGCCGTAGCCAAACGGAGAGCGCTCCGAGTCATCGATAATCTGAGGCGTCATCACCACAATCACTTCCGCCCTGTTGTTCTCCCGATTAGTCTTTCTGAATAACGCGCCAATGATCGGCAGATCGCCTAAGATGGGGACTTTGGTAACATTCGTCCTGTCCTGTTCCTGAATGATGCCAGAGAGGATCAAGGTCTGGCCATCTCGCAGGCGGATCTCTCCAGAGTTGAGGGAGCGCTCGGCGAGCAAAGCTATGGTAGTGCCGCCAAAACTTTCTGTATCGGCAATTGAGGTAACCTTGGGCGTTACGCTTAAAGTGATAAAACCGTTGTCGTCAATCCGCTGAACCTGAACGCCGAGGATTAAACCTGCCTTTGCAATCGTTGCTGTTGTTGTCGTGGTTGATTGAGTAGCAGTAGCGTTGACTTGTGTTTGGACGTTGCCAATCACATCCTGAGTCAGGTTGACTTGAGCCTGCTGCCCTTCTTGCACCACCAGAGTCGGGTCAGTCAGAATCTTGGCATTGCCACTGGTAATCTGCGCTCGCAGCGCCGCGAGAAACTTGCTGGGAAACTGGAACAAGCTCGGCAAAGCGTATGTGTAAGTGCCGCCCTCCGCAGGGTTTCCTGTAAAATCTGTAATTCCCGGTTGCAGTGGATTCCCGTTTGGATCTAGTGGGGGACTGGCTTGTGATACAGGAGCGTTTGGATTGCGATTTCCCTGTTGATTTGGATAGAAGAACGGGTTATTTAGGAAAGACTCTGGAGTGGCATTTTGATAAGGATTGGTTATGGTGGCAGGGTTTGTCAAAGTTATATCGGGACTAACCTCAGTTGCAGTTGGGGGCCTAACGCTGCCATAATTATAGGCAGCCGCTCCCTGATCGACCGCAAAGAAACTGTCACCAACTCCAAACGAGAAGCTAGTGTTAACCTGATCTGTGTTTGTCAAGTTTACGTCAATAATCTTAACATTCACCGCCACTTGACGCCGGCGCAGGTCTAGCTGCACCAGCTGAGCGGACGCAATTTCTACCTGACGCCTGGGCCCGACTACGGTGACGGTGTTGAGCCGCTCATCGACCAGCACTTGCAACCCCCGCAACACCGGCTGCACGTTGACCGTAGGGGGAGCAGTCAGAGGCTCAATCCGGGTCGCCACCCGGGTGCTGGTTCGCGTAATCGCCTGGTCGGTTCCTTGAATCGGAACCGCTGTCACCTGAGTTTCTTCTTGCGTCGTGGTTACGGAGCTTTCCGCCCCCATACTGGCCAAAAAACCGGCTGCCTGTCGGGCACCCACTTGGTTCATGCGGAAGGTGCGAATCACCACATCGCGAAGTTCGTTGGGCAGCCGTGTGCCGACAAAAATTGTCCGCCCAATGCGGTTGGCTTGCAAGCCACTCAGCCGCAAGACGTAGTTGAAAACATCCTGCACCGACTCATTTTCAATATCCAAAGAAACCTTCGGCCCCTCTGCGCCGGCAGCCGCCTGAGCCGCCTGAGCCGCCTGAGCCGCCTGAGCGCCCGGGCCGGTCTGAGCTGGCGCGTCGCTGCTAAAGGCGATATTCAGACCGGCAGCTCTCACCAGCAGCGACAGCACCTCCCGCACCGGCGCATCCCGCAACACCAAGCGGGGCACTCGCTCATTTGTCCCCAAATCCACCGTAGTCCCAGAGCTGTCAGTAGTGGAAATGGCAATATCACCCACCGGCGGCGCAATCGCCCGAGGCAGCAAAGGCGGTGCCGCCGAGGGACTGATCCCTGCCGGTGGCACGCCCCCAGGCGCTGCCGGCATACCATCAATCGTTATTTCTGGGTTGGGAACCAGAACATTCGGCGATGCCGGCAGCGGTTGGCTGGGAGCAGATGGGCGTTGGGGCGGCGGCACTTGCACCGATGGCCCGCTAGGAATGCCTGGGAGGCCGGCACTCGGGGGGCGGGGCGGGGCTGGCGATTCTGCTGCAGCGCCGTTGCCCGGACTGAAGCCAAACAGAATCCCCCTGGTGTCCCGTCGGGCAATTTGGCCCACCGGCGGGCTGCCGGTGCCTGTGACCGTGACTCTGATGCTGTTGGCATCCAGCTGATTTACCACAATGGAAGCAATCCCAGGGTAGGGGTTATCTTGACGGAACCCATTGCCCTGCGGTAAACGCAGTTGCGTGTTAATCACGTCTGCCACCAAATCGTTGCCGCGAACCACAGTAAAAATCTGAGGGCGTTCCCCGTTCTGCGTTTGCAAAAAAACCTCAACGCCCCGATTGGTTTGCCTGAGTTGCACCCCTGTCACTTCCGTGGGCGCTGCCACCGCCGGTGCTTGCGCCACTATCATCGCCGCCCCTCCCAACAGCAGAAAGGCCAATCCCCGATCCTGTTTCACTGTTCCCTCCTCATGTCACCCAATTCAACAAACATAACTGCTTGAGCTTTTTTATAGCATTTTGCTGTTTCCAGCCATCAACCTCTCCCCCGCAGCAGACCGGATTTATTCAGTCTCTACAATAGGTGGCGCCCAATAAATCCCGTCTTTGCAACATCCTCCCCCGTTTCCCGGCTCCCGAAACTCTGTCTGCGGAATGATTGCGGACTACTTTTTCTGTTCGGCGGGCGCAGGCTTAGCAGCATTTTCCTCCGGCGATTTCGGCACTATAGCCAGGAGCTCGAAGGTAGTTTTGAGCGTTGGATCGCTCAGGCGCAGCACTTTGCCTTCCGGGGACACCAGCAGCTCCAGGGTTTGTTCGTCCACCTGCGAGTCAAATTTCCCCATCACCAGCAGCGGCTCCAAGCGCTCAATATTGCGGACAATCGATTGGATTTGAGCGAATGTGCCTTCCACCTCCAGCGAGACTGACAGGGATTTAAACCCTTGCAGGCTCCCCGCAGCTGTCGGTTTGCCATCCTTGCTAAACAGCGCCTGAGAGAGGGTGCTGTCTGCCGGTTTGTAATTTGTCAGCTTGGCTCCGCTCTCGTTAACCAGCTTATTAATATCTAACAGCAGCGTATCTAAGGTTTTCTCCTCACCCAATAAGGCTTCTACCTGAGTTTTTAGCTGTTTTTGCTTGTCCCGATTCTCCTCGGCTTCTCGCTTCTTCGATTGGTTGATTTTCAGGCTGGCAATTTGTTGCTCCTTCGCCTTAATATCTTCGTTCAATTTTCCCTGAGCTTCCCCCGCCGGCAGCAACAGGTAAATGAACATAGCCACAGCAGCAGCCAGTCCAGCAACGGCAGCCAGCCCCCCGATCAGGATTGGCGTTGGTTGAATGCCAAATAACCCAGCTTTACCCGCCTGTTGTTCGCCGCTCTGCTCTCCTAAATACTCTTCACTGACTGTCATGGAAGAACAACCCCCTTGTTTTGCAGTGTTTCAATGCGACTCGCCAGTCCAATCGCTCCGGTGCGAGTCAGCTCTCCGACTAGCTGGGAAGCCAAAGTCTTGTTCACCCCCACTTCAATCTTATAATTCACTACTGTTGGCAGTTCAAGTTGGGGAGGCTGTGCCGGCGCTGC
>JALOOK010000045.1 GCA_025454445.1 Oscillatoria sp. Prado101
CAACAGTGGGGCCGGTTTTGCTTCTTTACTGTTAACTGTAGTAGAATTGCTTCGCCAGCTAATGGAAGCGCAAGTAATTCGGCGAATGGAACAGCAAGTTCTCAGCGAGACAGACTTAGACCAAGCTGCAGAAAGTTTGAAAAAGCTGGAAGAAGAAGTGCTGCGCTTGTGCGAGATATTTGAAATAGACCCAGAAGATTTGAATGTCGATCTGGGAGAGTTGGGCACCCTTTTGCCGCCGCCGGGAACTTACTATCCTGGGGAAGCCAGCCAGAAGCCTTCTGTATTGGAACTGATAGATAGACTTTTAAATATCGGACTTGTGGTGCATGGCGATGTCGATATAGGGCTGGCTAATATGAATTTAATTCACGCCAAGCTGCGATTGGTTGTGACATCAAAGCCGATCTAAAAGCCGATATAACTGTTGAAGGTAGGGAAAATGTTATGAGTTTAGGGTTTTATCTTTACGGGATTTTACCGGCACCGCTTTCGGAAGAAGTGGCGCTAGAAGGACTGGACAAGCAACCAGTTCGCAGCCATAATGTTGACGGTTTAAACTTTTTGTACTCGGACGCCAAGCAAGAAAAATATCTCACTTCCCGGCGCAATTTACTGTGCCACGAGAAAGTGCTGGAAGAGGCAATGACTCAAGGGTTCCGCACCCTGCTCCCTCTCCGCTTTGGACTGGTAGTGAAAACTTGGGAAACAGTCAGCGAGCAATTGATTCTTCCCTATAAAGAAAAACTGGAAGAGCTCTTTCAAAAAATGGAAGGACGACGAGAAGTGAGCGTTAAGGTGCTGTGGAACAGCCAGTCGGAAATCCAGGCATTGCTGGAGGAAAATCCCAGCTTGAGAGAAAAGCGGGATGCCAAGTCAGGGAGAGCTTTGAGCATGGAGGAAGTCATCGAAATTGGCCAGCTAATTGAAAGCGGTTTGCAACAGCGCAAGGAAGCGGTGATTGATGTTTTCTGCGATCGATTGAATGCTTTGGCGGCAGAAGTGGTGGAAAATGATACGATGACGGAAGAGATGATTTACAATGCCGCCTATTTGATTCCTTGGGAAAGTGAACCCCAGTTCAGCGACCAAGTAGAAGCTATCGACAAAAAGTTTGGAGATCGCCTGCGCATTCGCTACAACAATTTTACCGCTCCTTACACATTCACTCAGCTTTCTTAAGGGGACTGCTATGTTTCTAAAGCTATTAACTTTTCCGGTTTCGGGACCGCTTGGGGGAATCATCTGGATAGGAGAGCAACTGCTAGAACGCGCTAATGCTGAATTGGACGACCAGCAAAATTTGCAGAAACAATTATTAGCTTTGCAGCTGGCGTTTGATATCGGTGATATTTCCGAAGAGGATTTTGAAATTCAGGAAGAGGAACTTTTGCTGAAAATTCAAGCGCTGGAAGAAGAAGCAGAAGAATCTGAGTGAAGGAGTATTAAGCTATTAGGCTTTTAACCGGCTTTTCCGTTGAAAGTCGGTGGAGCCGACAGATCGCGTTCCCAGCCTGAAGCTGGGAACTACTGAGAAACCCGGTTTCTTAAAGAAACCGGGTTTCTGGAGCGCAGAGAACCGCTATATTAAAAATCAAAGTAGAAAGTCTCGAACTTGCTTGACTTATCCTCACTCTTAGGAGTGGGAGAGCTTTTTTGAGAAGAAGAAGCCTTGGGAGCAGACGCACTTTTTTGGGTGGCGCGAACTCTGGGAGCGGGCCCACTTCCTGGAGAACTGGAAACAGGATTTAAACTTGCCTGACGCAAGGTCTTAATAGTTTGTTCTGCCTCCTCTATTTGGCTGTCAATAATGCTCAGTTGCTGTTTCAAGAGTTGGGTGCGCTGTTCCATAAAGTGCAGTTCCTGCAGGATGCGCTGCCGTTTCGTTACCTTTTTGTACAGCTCTAATTGTTCAGCAGCCTCACTGTTCTCGCGAGGTATTGTGTGGAGTTTAGGTGGAATTGGGCTGCGCGGGCGAGTTTTTTGCTGCATATTGGTGAGTGAGGGATAAATAGGATTATAGCGGAAAACTCCAAGTATGTAAACATAAATAAACAAAAAGTTCGCCGGATGCTGCCCACGCCGCTAAAGCCAGGACGTTCAGGGGCTAAGAGCCTGTTTATAAAGTAATTATTAAGACAGCAACAAGCTAGAAACCGGGAATCTTGCTGCTGACGCGCCAGAAGAAACCCGGTTTCTTGTGACTTCACTTTTTCTTTATAAATCACCTCAGCCGACTGCAAACGGACGCTGGGATTTTAAGTTTAATTTCGCTCACCTACTTACCAGTTAGGCTGCCAATCTCTGCGACAGTGGCGGTGTCGTGCCGGTGGCAGTTGAGCGGCTGGGCAACAGCGCCCTAATAGCGCCCCAGTTTCTGGAGCGCTATGCCCAGATGTTGCAGCGTCCAATTTTCCGGGTAGTCAGGGTGGCACTCCAAAGCTTTGTCATAACTGGCTACAGCGTCAGAGTAGCGACCTAACTTATACAGGGCAATCCCCCGATTGTTCCACGCTCGGGAGTAATCGGACATGCGTGCCAGGGCTTGGTCGTAGCTGGCCAGGGCTTCCTCGTAGCGGCCCAGCTCGTCGAGTGCCGAACCCCGGTTGTTCCAGGCTTCTGGACAGTTCGGCTGCAAATGCAGCGCCCGGTCGTAACTGGCCACAGCTTCCTCGTACCGGCACAAGTGGCTCAAGGCAATGCCGCGATTGAACCAGGCTTCGGCGCTGTCGGGATCGATGGCCAGAAGTTGCTCCCAGGTGGCCACCGACTCCTCATACCGGCCTAAATCGTCGAGGGCGATCGCCCGGTAGCCCCAGGCTTCTGTGTCCAAAGGCGACCGCTGCAACACTTTCTCGAAGCTTTCTAGGGCCTCGGAATAGCGGCCCAAACTCCCCAAGGCCAAGCCTCGCAGGTTCCAGACTTCCGCCCAGTCGGGGTGAATTTCCAGGGCGCGATCACAGCTGGCGAGGGCTTCCGAGTGCCGGCCCAAATCTTCGAGCACTTGGGCTCGGCTGTACCAGGCTTTACCGGCACTGCCCTTGATTTCCAAGGCGCGATCCAAGCTGGCGAGGGCGTCGGAGTACCGCTGCAACTGCTGTAGCGCTACCCCGCGCCGGTACCAGATCCAGTAGTCCTGCGGGCGGGCGTCTGCGGCTTTGTCGAAGCATAACAGGGCTTCTTGTGGCTGCCCCAAGTCATCCAGGGCCACACACCCCCGCTGATACCAGGCCCAGTAGTCGTCTGGCCTTACTTCCAGGGCTTTATTGTAGCTGGCAATCGCTTCCCAATAGCTCCCGGCATGCCTGTGCGCCTCCCCCCGCTCATACCACGCCCAGTAGTCATTCGGTCGCCTTTCCAGCGCTTTGTCGAAGCTGGCAATCGCTTGCGAGTGCCGGCCTAACTCATCCAAAGCGATGCCGAGATGATACCAGCTCCAGTAGTCCTCCGGTTGCAGTTCCAGAGCTCGCTCGTAGCAAGCCACCGCTTCTTCGTAGCGACCTCTGGCCCGGAACTCATTCCCCTGCCGGTACAAATCGCTATAGCTTTCTGGCCGGCTCTCCAACATTCTCTCTTCCATAACCATACCCCCATCAATACGCCCTTAATTCAATTCTGAAATTGATTGTCTCGCCGAGGGTCATCAAGAGCTCCCACCTTCTCAATCCTTCATTGATTTTTAAGGAATTTATCCGCCACGCCTTGAAGAGGCGATTGTAAACAAATCATTATATTTTTCCGCAGCCAGCCCGGGCCGGCAGCCGGCGGAACCCGCCTGCGCCCAAGCCCTTTCGGGCGTTGAACTTCCTTCATTCTAGTTTGTAGACAGGAACCCCCGTGCCGGTGCTTGAGATATCGCCTCTCTATCCTCAGGAATGCGCTCAGCATCGAAAACGCTGTATTATTCGCCACACGCCCCTGCTAGGTAGCGGGATTTCTCGCCGCGATCTAGCACTAGCCAAATTGGGAGTGGCCCAGAAACCCGGTTTCTTAAAGAAACCGGGTTTCTCAGTACCAAGCGCTCCAATCCTGACTGCCGGCAACTTTGCTATCGCTTGCCTTCCCCCATCAAAGCCTGAAAAGATATTTGGCGGGATTATTAGGCTAATAATGCTGCTTTTCCCTTGAAAGGAGGCAGTCACTTCGGAACTGCGCACACCGCCACCAATGAAAATTGTCGCAGCTAGCGGGGCGATCTCCGTGGGTGCCATCGGCACTACAAGACTATTTTCAAGTCAGAGTCCCGTAACGAGGAAACAAATATAAGGAGTAGGACAGGCCAGAGCGCCTGTCCTCGGTAGGGCGTGCAGCCCAACTACAAACCTTTTCGAGGCAGAGCCTCCAAAGCGGCGTTCCCAGCTTGAGCTGGGAACGAGAGGCTGCGATCAAAGCTATCTCAACTCTTAAACATAGTAAAGCAAAATTAATGGGCGAGTGGGTAGCCCGCAGCTAGCTGCAACTACTGTCACTCGCCACAGAAGGAAGCGCCAATTTTTTCACGCTTCAGTCTTGGCTGTTAACTTTCCCTAGAATCAGCGCTTGGAATCGCTTATCTTGACGAATCCCGTCAAAATCAGAGTCATTTTTTGCAATCTGCCGGTATTGCTGAGGATACAAATTAAGAGCTTGTTTCAGGTTCTCAATGGCCAACTCGACATTGCCGGTGCCGGCATAACAGCAAGCCTTTCTGTACCAAGCCTTGTGCAGCTTGGGTTCGACTTCCAGGGCTTTGTCGAAGTGGTCGATCGCCCCATAGTAGCAGCCTAACTGACTCAGTGCCTGAGCCTTCATGTACCAGCCATCATAAATCTCAGGGACGAGGGCCAAACCTTTGTCAAAACTGGTGACGGCTTTAGCGTACTGGCCTAAATTATACAGCGCCTGCCCCCGAAAATACCAAGCCCAGTAGTAGTTGGGCTTTAACTGTAGATTTTTCTCGTAGTTGAAAATCGCTTCTTCGTAACGGCCCAGATTGTACAGGGCATTGGCCCGATTGTACCAAGCCTGGTGGAAGTCCGGCTTAAACTCAACAGCTTTACCGTAGCTGGCGACCGTTTTCTCCAGTTGGCCCAAGCGCCGCAGGACAACACCTCGGTGATACCAAGCCCAACAACAATCCGGTTTGAACTCAATCGCCCTGTCGTAGCTAGCGATTGCTTCCTCAAAGCGCCCCAAGTTCTTCAGGGAAATACCGCGATTATTCCAAGCGCAGTAATTGTCAGGCTGGAACTTAATCGCCTTATCGAAGCTAACGATTGCCTCCTGAAAGCGCCCCATGTTATCAAGCGCACTCCCCCGTTGGTTCCAGGCTTGCTCGAAGCCAGGGTTGTACTCCAAGGCTATGTCAAAGCTGGCTATTGCCTCAGAGTAACGCATTAAATTATACAGCGCATCGCCTCGACTGTACCAGATATCGGAATCCTCTGGTTCAAATTGCAAAGCTCGGTCGTAGTTAGGAATCGCTTCCTCATATTGCTTGGCCTGACTCAGCCGCAATCCCTTCTTAAAGAAAAAGTCAGCTTCAAAATCCCTAGCGTTACTCATAGAATCTGGCATCCGATCGTAGGATGATTTGATCTTAGATGCCCTAAACAATAGCACGATTCAACAGCCACGCCCATAATGGCTAGCAAAAATCTGGCATCTTCCTTAAGGTAGATTTCATCCTTTCCTGGAGTAGTTACGGATGATTCCTGTTCGATGCGCTTTGAGGGCCAAGAAGCCTAAACCTAGCAATTTCAAGGGTTTGATTCTACCCGAAGAATGTACCGAGCATAACCTCCAGTCGTAAATTATCGCATTGTCTTAAGCATATGACCGACAAACCCCACACAGACTGGCGCACAGAACGCGACTCAATGGGAGACCGGCAACTTCCCGCCGCTGCCTACTACGGCATCCAAACCCTGCGGGCGCTGGAAAACTTCCCGATCAGCGGCATCAAGCCCTTGCCCACCTACACAGAAGCCTGCGTGCTGATCAAAAAAGCCACCGCCCTCACCAACGGCGAACTCGGATGCATACCGGACGAGATTTGTCAAGCAATTGTCCGGGCAGCGGATGAAGTCCTCGCCGGCCAGTTTCGCGACCAGTTCCTGGTGGACATCTACCAAGCAGGTGCCGGCACCTCCCACCACATGAACGTCAACGAAGTCCTCGCCAATCGCGCCCTAGAAATCCTCGGCGACGAGAAAGGCAATTACAAGCGCGTCAGCCCCAACGACCATGTGAACTATGGCCAGTCCACCAATGACGTGATTCCCACAGCCATTCGCATCGCGGGGCTGCTGGCTTTGCAAACGACACTCTACCCAGCCCTGTTACAAGCCACCGCCGCCCTTGACAGCAAAGCCGACGAGTTCCAAGATATCGTCAAATCCGGCAGGACCCACATGCAAGACGCCGTGCCGGTGCGTCTGGGAGAAACCTTCCGCGCCTGGGCGCAAATCCTCAGCGAACACCAAACTCGCATAGAAAGGGCGTCTGAAGATTTAACCAAGCTGGGATTAGGCGGAAGCGCCGCCGGCACCGGCCTCAACACCCACCCGAAATACCGGCACCGCGCCGCCGAAATCCTCAGCGAACTCACCGGCCTCAGCCTAAAGCCGGCACCGCACCTGATGGCTGCCATGCAGAGTATGGCACCATTTGTGGGCGTCTCCGGTGCCTTGCGCAACCTAGCCCAAGACTGCGTTAAAAGTTCCCACGACCTGCGACTGATGGATTCCGGGCCAAAAACCGGCCTCAAAGAGATCCAGCTGCCGCCGGTGCAGCCCGGTTCCTCGATTATGCCAGGAAAGTACAACCCCGTGATGGCCGAGATGACATCAATGGTATGCTTTCAGGTAATGGGCTACGACGCCGCCATCGCCCTCGCCGCACAAGCAGGCCAGCTGGAACTCAACGTAATGATGCCCCTGATTGCCTACAACCTGATCCACAGCATTGAGATTCTCGGCAACACCCTGGCGGCGCTGACTCGCTTTTGCCTGTTGGGGATTCACGCCAATCACGAACGCTGCCGAGCTTACGCCGAGGGAAGTCTAGCCCTGGTCACCGCCCTCAACCCCCACATCGGCTATCTCAACGCCGCCGCCGTCGCCAAAGACTCCCTGGCAAACGGCAAATCCTTGCGGGAAATTGTCCTGGAGCGGGGGCTGATGAGTGCAGAAGAACTGGCCCAAGTGCTAGATTTAGAAAGTATGAGCGCTATGCCCTCGCCCCTTGGCGATCTCGGCATTGCCTGACAGGAGTGCCTGATATCATGTCGGGTGAATTGACCTTAAAAAAGACCCTCACCCCCATCCCCTCTGCCAAAATGAGAGAGGGGAGAAAAAATCAGTAGTTTTCTTACTCACCCTCACCCCAAAGTGCTGGTGGTGAGGGGTTTTCAGGGTCATTTGTGCGGTTAATCAACCTGACATGATATAGCAATAAACAGTCAGTTTAGGACATGCTTAATTACAGCTGACATTTAACTTTGTCAGCGGCGATAGCAACGCTTTCAACATTCAACCGGCGCTCAACCCAAGCCCTTTCTCAAAGAAGACTGGTGGGCGCTCAAGACATGATTTCTCCCGTCGAGTTTATTGAGGTAGAAGGATTTCCCCAGACAGGTCTTGCCACTGATATCTAGCGGTTTTCATATTAGTGAGGTGCGGAGAAACCGGGTTTCTTTAAGAAACCCGGTTTCTGGAACCGCGGAGAAACGGTTTCTGAAACCTGCGGCATCCAGCAGAAAACCGTTATAATCGTTGAAAATCCCATATAAACTTTAGCGGAGCTTTTTTCCCCATGCCTATTCAAGACACCGGCACACAAGTGACCTTTCATTATGTGAGCGGTCAGTCCGAAACATTCAGTATCCGGGCAACGGCACAAGAGTTTTACCGGCAGTTGCAATTAGTGTCAGACTCAGGCTGGCTGACGATGCACCTGCTGGATCAAACCGTTACGATTAGCATTGACAAAGTGATGAAAGTGGAAGTTAAGCCCGCCTTCCCCGAAATCAAAGGAGACGGCTTCTTCTCCGACGCCCAGCGGGTTTCCGCCCTCCAGCGCGGGGCAGCCCGGTGACAAATTTAGATTTCGATTTTAGAGTGAAAAGAGTTCCCTCGCTGCCGGCAAGTGCCCAGAAAGGTAAATCCAGAGGTGAAAACCTCTCGCTGCCAGAAAGCAAGGGGGCAGTCCGAGCAGACCGTCACTCCCTGCAGGGCAAAGGAAACTAGAAAAACTCACCACCCAAAATCGAAAATCATGCCTGCTGTTAGTTTGATTCGCGCCGACTCTTACGACCTAAAGCTTTTGCGGGCGTCTCTGGAGAAGCTGCTCGAACCCCTCGGGGGGATAGCAGAGATTGTTAAGCCAGGGGATCGCGTCCTGCTCAAGCCCAATTTGCTCACCGGCGCACGCCCCACCAAAGAGTGCGTCACCCGCCCAGAACTGGTTTACTGCGTTGCCAAAATGGTGCTGGAAGCCGGAGGCAAGCCGTTTATGGGGGATGGGCCCGCTTTTGGCAGCGCCCGGGGAGTGGCTGTGGCCAATGGCTATCTGCCCCTGATCGAAGAGCTGAACCTGCCGGTGCTGGAATTCCACGGCAAGCGCTACCAGACTGTAAGCGAGGAATTCAACCACCTGCTGCTGTCCAAAGAAACAATGGAAGCAGACGCCGTGATTAACCTGCCGAAGGTGAAGTCCCACGTCCAGCTGACGCTGACGGTGGGGGTGAAAAACCTTTTCGGCTGCGTTCCCGGCAAAATGAAAGCCTGGTGGCACATGGAAGCCGGTAAGGACAGCGCCCGATTTGGCCAAATGTTGGTGGAAACGGCGCGGGCGGTTGACCCAGACTTGACGATTGTGGATGGCATCATTGGCCACGAAGGCAATGGCCCCAGCGGCGGCGAACCGCGCTTTTTGGGCATTTTGGGCGCTTCCCGCGATGTGTTCGCTCTGGATCGGGCGGTGGTGGAAATTCTCAATGTCCCTCCCCAGACGGTGCCCACAGTGGCGGCGTCTGTGAGATTGGGGCTTTGCTCAAATCTGGAGGCGATAGAGTTTCCGCACCTGCAACCGGAGGAACTGAAGGTGCTCGATTGGAAACTGCCCGACCAACTGATGCCTATTGACTTCGGTATGCCTCGGGTGATTCGGTCTACTTTCAAGCATCTGTACATCCGATTCATTAAGGAGCCGGTGGCTGCCTATGGCGGTCGCCGGTAGCCAAGCGCCCCTGATTTTGATGGGAGTGGGGTGCGATCGCGGCGCACCCCACTTTTGCCAAAGTCTTTCTTATCTCAAGCAAAACAGCTGGGAGGCGCTAAGCTTAAGTTATGGCGTTTTTCATATTAGTGAGCTACTGAGAAACCCGGTTTCTTTAAGAAACCGGGTTTCTGGAGCGCACTTTATCCAACTGAAACCGCTATATTTAAGCCCAGCTAGCAGCATTGTGAGGAACTCATTCATGCGGGTTTTACTGGTTTATCCCCTGTTTCCCAAAACGTTTTGGTCTTACGAAAAAATCCTGGAACTCGTGAATCGCAAGGTTTTGCTGCCACCATTGGGGCTGGTGACAGTGGCGGCTATTTTGCCGCAGGAGTGGGAGTTCAAGCTTGTGGATCGCAATATCCGACAGGTGACGGAGGAGGAGTGGCAGTGGGCGGAGATTGTGATTTTCTCTGCTATGATTGTCCAGAAAGGGGATTTGCTCGCCCAAATCCGGGAAGCTAAGCGGCGCGGCAAGCTGGTGGCTGCCGGTGGGCCTTATCCAACTTCTCTGCCGGAGGAAGTCAAACAAGCCGGTGCGGACTATTTGATTCTGGATGAGGGGGAAATTACTCTGCCCATGTTTGTAAGGGCGGTTGAGCTTGGCGAAACCCGGGGGGTTTTCCGCGCCGGCGGCGAGAAACCTGATGTCACCGGCACCCCCATCCCCCGCTTCGATTTGCTGGAGTTTGACGCCTACGATTCGATGTCGGTGCAGTTCTCTCGCGGCTGTCCCTTCCAGTGCGAATTCTGCGATATTATTACCCTGTACGGTCGCAAACCGCGCACGAAGACGCCAAAACAGCTGCTGGCTGAGCTGGATTACCTCTATGAGTTGGGGTGGCGGCGCGGCGTGTTCATGGTGGATGATAATTTTATTGGCAATAAGCGCAATGTTAAGTTATTTCTGAAAGAGTTGAAAGTCTGGCAAGCGGAACACCAGTATCCTTTCCGGTTTAATACGGAGGCTTCTGTTGACTTGGCGCAAGATCCAGAACTGATGCAGCTGATGGTGGAGTGCTATTTTGATGCGGTGTTTTTGGGTATTGAAACGCCTGATGAAGAGAGTTTGCAGCTGACTAAGAAGTTCCAAAATACTCGGAATTCTCTGATTGAGTCGGTGGAAACTATTACGCGGGCGGGACTGCGGCCAATGGCTGGGTTTATTATTGGATTTGATGGGGAAAAGAAAGGGGCCGGTGAGCGGATTGTCCGGTTTGCGGAAGCGGCGGCGATTCCTACCACAACTTTTGCTATGTTGCAAGCCCTGCCCCACACGGCTCTCTGGCACCGGCTGGAAAAAGAGGGGCGACTGCGGGATAAGGATGGCACTATTAACCAGACGACGCTGATGAATTTTATCCCGACTCGACCGCTCGAAGAGATTGCCCGGGAATATGTGGGAGCGTTCTGGCAGCTGTATGATGCTGAGCAGTTTCTTGAGCGGACTTACCGCTGTTTTTTGATGCTGGGCGCACCGGCATGCCACCCGCCGTTTAAGTGGCCGAGCTGGGTGGATTTGCGTGCGCTGCTGATTGTCTGCTGGCGTCAGGGGCTGAAGCGCAAGACTCGCTGGAAGTTCTGGCACCACCTGTTCAGCATGATTAAGCGCAATCCGGGGGTTTGGGAGCACTATCTCACGGTTTGCGCCCACAATGAGCATTTTCTGGAGTACCGCCAGATTGTCCGCGACCAGATTGAGGCGCAATTGGCTGAGTTTCTGGCGCAAGAGACTGACCGGCAGGTGCCGGTGAGGCTAGCAAGTTAGGGGTGCGGTGCGTTCCGCACCACCGATTCCCCCGCAAAGGGCGCGAGCGTCCCTCTGTGGGGGGAGCGAGCCGGCGGAGCACCGCAGCTGCTTAGATCAGCTTGATGGCGCGAAAGCCAAACATCAGCCCCGCCGCGAGGACAAAGGCACCACCGACAAGGACGGCGTATGTGATGATTCCAGATGCGCTCATTTACATTTCTCCATAAAAACCGATTACAATTATTGAAACACGGGGTGCGGTAAAATACAGCCCGCAACCTCTTGTTGATTGGGTGTTGGCCATGACTTCTGTCATCCGCGTTAATCTGCCGCAGCAGTCTTATGATATTGAACTCGCCGCCGGGGGCGTCGGTGAGCTGGGCGCAAAGATGCAGCTGCTGAATCTGGGAAAGAAGGTTTTGCTGGTTTCTAACCCGGTGGTGTTCGGGCATTACGGACAGCGGGCTGTTGCTTCCTTGGAGTCAGCTGGGTTTGCTGTCGAGCGCTGCATCCTCCCCGATGGCGAGCAGTACAAAACTCTGGAATCTGTGCAAAAAATCTACAGCGCCGCTCTGGAAAGCCGTCTGGAACGCTCGTCAACGATGGTGGCGCTGGGGGGCGGCGTGATTGGGGACATGACCGGCTTTGCGGCTGCGACTTGGCTGCGCGGGATTAACTTCGTGCAGGTGCCAACCACTCTGCTGGCGATGGTGGACGCTTCGATTGGCGGCAAAACCGGCGTCAACCACCCCAAGGGCAAGAATTTAATCGGCGCGTTTTACCAGCCGAACTTGGTGCTTGCTGACCCGCAGGTGCTGCAAACTCTGCCGGCAAGGGAGTTCAGAGCCGGCATGGCGGAGGTGATTAAGTACGGGGTGATTTGGAATGAGCCGCTGTTTGAGCTGCTGGAGCAGTGCAAGCGCCTTGACGAGTTGCGGTATATAGATGCCGGTGCGCTGCAAGAAATGATCAGCTGGTCTTGCCAAAGTAAGGCTGATGTGGTAATGCAAGATGAAAAAGAATCCGATCTGAGGGCGATTCTCAACTACGGTCACACGATCGGTCATGCGGTGGAAAGTTTAACCGGCTACAAGTCTGTGATTCACGGGGAGGCGGTGGCGATTGGTATGGTGGCGGCGAGCCAGCTGGCTGTTGAGCTGGATATGTGGGACTATGAGTGCGACCGCCGGCAGCTGGCGCTGATCAAAAAGGCGGGACTGCCGGTGAAGTTGCCGGCGGGGCTGGATGTGGACGAGATTGTGGAGAGTTTGCAAACGGATAAGAAGGTGAAGGGGGGGAAGGTGCGGTTTGTGCTGCCGGCTCACATTGGTGCGGCGACGGTGACGGATCGGGTGCCGGCGCATTTGATTGGCCAGGTGTTGCGAGGGATGATGTAGGGGGAGTTTTTTTGTTATCGTCTCGACTTGAGTTTCTCCCGCCGGTTCAGATTTTGAAATGCAGGGGGAGAATTTGAACCGCCAAGACGCGCCTGTTCGCCAAGAAGAGTGGTGGTGAGATTGGGTGAGGGAGGTGGGCTTTTTGGCTGACTTTCCCCGCTTGTTCAAAGTGTGCGTAAACACAGCCGGGAGGAAAAATGGGGATTTCTCTCTCGCTGTTTCCCCGGCACACCGGCTCTCCTGCTATACTTTTTTTGCCAAAGTGATACACTCCCCTTCTCCAGGAGCCAACGCCGGTGCTCTTTCTTTTCTCTGTGACGCTTTTTCTGAGCGCTTTCCTGCTGTTTTGGGTGCAGCTGATGGTCGCCAAGATGATTCTACCGCTCTTGGGCGGCTCTCCCGCTGTGTGGAATACTTGCCAGTTCTTTTTTCAAGGCAGTTTATTGCTCGGTTACGGATACGGGCACCTGACAATAAGGTGGTGGGAGACTCGCCGGCAAGCGGTGATTCACAGCTTTCTGCTCTTGGTGCCGGTGGCTTTTTTGCCGGTTGCTATTCCTAAGGGTTGGATTCCCCCTGCAAATGTCAGTCCCATCCCTTGGTTGCTGGCTCTGTTGCTGGTTTCCACCGGCATCCCGTTTTTTGTGGTTTCTACCAGTGCTCCTCTGGTGCAAAAGTGGTTTGCCGGTACGGAACACCCCAGCAGTGAAGACCCATATTTCCTCTATATTGCCAGCAATCTGGGCAGCATGTTAGGGCTGATCAGTTACCCCATCCTGATTGAGCCGAATTTTTCCCTGACGCAGCAGAGTTGGCTGTGGGCTGCCGGTTACGGATTGCTGATTTTTCTGACGATCGGGTGCGCAGCCTGCCTGTGGCGTTCGCCTCGAAATGCTGTGCCGGTGCAAACACTTAGTGATATAGCGGATGTAGAGACGCGACATGTTACGTCTGTGTCTTTGATACAAACAGATGGCGAAGAAACCGGCTCGACATCCGCTACAGCTGGTTCCCCATTTTCTGCATTTTCTGCAGATCAAGCTCGGTGGGTGTTGCTGTCGTTTATTCCGTCCAGTTTGCTTTTAGGAGTCACCACTTATATTACAACAGATATAGCATCTCTGCCGCTGCTGTG
>JALOOK010000448.1 GCA_025454445.1 Oscillatoria sp. Prado101
ATCTCAAATTTAGACAAAATTTGTACAGTTGTAGATAGCCAAGAATTGAGTTGCCCGAAGGTGGGTAAAGTTGTATCTTGCGTCTGCCCTGTGCTAAAACTCGCTATCATATCGTGCTTGAACGCCTATGACCCCTTTGCAAGATCAAGTGTCTGAACCCAATACTGAAAAAAACACTGACAATCCCTGGATAGAGGGAATCAAGACGATTGGGCTGAGCGCCGTTTTGGCCTTTGGGATTCGCACCTTCGTCGCTGAAGCTCGCTATATCCCGTCAGGCTCGATGCTGCCCACCCTGCAGATTAATGACCGGCTGATTGTAGACAAGCTGAGCTACAAGTTCCAAAATCCCCAGCGGGGAGACATTGTGGTGTTCTCGCCTACGGAAACCCTGGAAAAGCTAAACTACCACGATGCCTTCATTAAGCGGGTGATCGGTCTGCCTGGGGACAAAGTGGAAGTCAAAGGGGGGCGGGTGTACGTCAATAATCAGCCCCTGCGGGAAAATTATATCGCCGCTGAGCCGCAATACCAGTATGGCCCTGTCGTCGTTCCTGAGGGTCACTACTTGGTGCTGGGCGATAACCGCAATGAAAGCTACGACAGTCACTACTGGGGTTTTGTCCCCCGCGACAGGATTATTGGCCGTGCCGCCGTTCGCTTCTGGCCACCCGGTCGTCTGGGAGAAATCGTTCCCGACCCCGTCTATTCGCCGGCAGATCCTGACCGCAAGTAAGCTGAATCAATGACTGCGGCTGGCTGAGGCATGGAAAGCGCGACGCGACCGCTCAGCTGCAGGCCCAGCCAAGAGGTGTTGGCAGACCGGCTTTGCAGAGTTTCAGCTTCCACTCTCCAGGACAGCTGGGGGTCGAAAAGGGTGATTTCGGCGGGCTCACCGGCGGCTAAACTCGCCGGTTTTTGCTTTAGACAGCAAGCCGGGCCGGTGCTCAAAACCCGCCACAGCTCTAAGGCTGTCCACTCGCCGGTTTCTACCAAGCCCTGCCACAGCAGGGGCAAAGCCAGCTCTAAACCAATGGCACCGGCAGGCGCTTCCCCAAAGGCAACGGTTTTCTCTTCGTAGGTGTAAGGAGTGTGATCTATGGCCACCGCATCCAGCACCCCAAGCCGCACCCCGCGCCTGAGCGCCTCCCTGTCCTCTGGGTTTCCCAAAGGTGGTGACAGACGCAGCGAGGTATTATAGCTCACAAGTGCCTGCGTGTCAAGGAGCAAGTGCAGCCAAGTTGTGCTGGCAGTCACCGGCAAGCCGCGCTGTTTGGCCTCTTCAATCAGCCTGACGCCGCCAGCGGTGGAGACTCGCATCACATGCACCGGCGTGCCGGTGGCTTCTACCACTTCCAGCAAAGCGGCGAGGGCAGCGGTTTCCGAAATGGCGGGATTCCCCGGCAGCCCGAAGCGAATCGAATCTGGCCCCTCGCGCATCACGCCGGTGCTGGCCAGGTCGCGGTGCGATGGCCAGAGAGCCACCGGCAAGCCCAGAGGTTTGAGGTATTCCAGCAGCCGGCGCACCAGGGCCAGATTTTGTAACGGCAGCCCATCAGCAAAACCGGCAACGCCAGCTTGTGCCAGTTCCGCCAATTCCGCCATTTGCTGCCCTTGTATTCCCAAAGTCAGCGCACCCCAAAAATATATTTTGGATTTGAGATTTTGGCCTTTTTCACCGGCTCGCAGCGCCCCCACACGAGAGCGCAACAGGGCCAAAACGGCGGGGCTGTCGGCAGGCGGCTTTGTGTCGGGCAAAATCGCCACCCGGGTAAATCCGCCGGCTGCTGCGGCGTTGATTAGCGATTCCAGGGTTTCCCTGTCTTCAAAACCGGGTTCGCCGCTGTGACTGTAGAGGTCTGCCAGTCCGGGACCGAGAACCAGTCCCCGGCAATCTCGCACTTGGGTGTCAGTGGGGGGGTGGGGAATTTCAGGGGCGATTTCTTGGATCGTGCCACCGGCAATCAGGACGTCTGCAATTCGGTCGGTGCCGGTGAGTGGGTCGAGTACCCGTACTTGTTGGAGCAGTTCGCTGTTCATGGATGAGTGGGATTTTGAACCGCCATAGACGCAAGCTCCGTAAGGAGCGGTGGGCTTCCCGCAGGGTAGACGCGCCTGTGCGCCAAGAAGAAGTTGCTGTTTTTTCTGGCGGAAAGGTCGTCAAGAGCGGTTTTTTTGATTCTTGAACCCCTTACAGCGCACCGGCTGCTGTCTTGTCGAGGACGCCACCGCCTATGTGAGTGGTGATATTCATAGCTTGCAGGACGGGCGGGCCATCGGAGCCTTTGGGGTAGTCGATAACTGTGACGGCGCCGTTACCTTGTTTGAAGTTCCAGAAGTGTGCCGGTTGTAAATCGAACAGGTGGCAGAGGATGGCTTTGTTGATGGCGTCGTGGGCGACGACTAGGCCGGTGCTGTTGGGGGCGGCGGCGGCAACGATCGCTCGCCAAGTTGCGATCGCTCGCTCCCAGACTTGCTGCAAGTTTTCTCCTTCTGGCATTTGCACGGTTTCTGGGGACTGTTTCCACTGCGGCAACAGACCGGGGAATTCTCGCTCTATTTCGGTTTCGTATTTGCCTTCCCAAAGTCCGTGACTGATTTCTCGCAATCCGTCGTCGAATTGCAGCTCAACGGCTCTGTGGTGCTGGAGGATGATTTCGGCGGTTTCTTTGGGGCGCAGCATGGGGCTGCTGACAGCAAAGTCAATCTGGACGTTTTTGAGAAATTCTGCTGCTTTTTGGGATTGGGCTTTGCCGTTGTCGTTGAGGGGGACGTCGATTTGCCCTTGAAAGCGGCTCTGCCGGTTCCACTCGGTTTCTCCGTGGCGCACGAATAGCAGGCGTGGCCCTCGGTGATTTTCTCTGGGGAGAGGGAAAATTTCTCCCACATGAGAGGTGAGGTTCATCGATTCCAGCTGCACCGCTGCGCCCAACTCCGGTTGGGTGGTTGTGGAGGGGAAGTTGAGGACGCTGATGCCGCAGTTGGACTGCTGGATGGAGTGGTAATGTGCCGGTGCAATGCCAACTGCTGTGCTGATTAAGGCGCGGTTGATGCCGTTGTGGGCGACTACTAGAATGGTGCCGCCGGCGTGGCGGGGCAAGATTTCTTGCCAGAACTGCTCGGCTTGTTTGTAGATGGCGAGTACGGGAAAGTGCTCTCTGACGCCGGCTTCAGTTGGCACCGGCATGTGCAGCTGGTGGGGGCGTTCTTGCCAGCACTGGTAGTCGTCGGGAAATTTGGCTTTCACATCTGAGCGCAGCATGCCTTCCCAGAGGGGCAGGTCGATTTCTCGGAGATTCTCTGAGGTGTGCGAGGGTGGCTGATGTCCTTCCGCTTCCCAAGATGAGAGGATGACGGCGGCTGTTTCTTGGGCGCGTTGCAGGGGGCTGGAGTATATGGCGTCAAAAGTGATGCCACGCAGGGCTTCAGCCACTTGACGTGCGGTGGCGCGACCTGCTTCTGTGAGTATGGATGCGTCGAGTCGGCCTTGGATGCGCCGCTCTTGATTGAAGCTGCTTTTGCCGTGACGGAGCAAGATTACGCGAGTGGCCAGGGGTTTATCCTCCTTTTAATCCCGTTGTGAAATCCCGTTGTGAAATCCCGTTGCCGGGTTTCATTTTATCGCAGTTTGGGTCAGGGAGGTTTTTCTCCCCGGATGCCAGAGGGTAACAGCGGCTGCTGCTGTCTGCAAGCCACACCGCACTAAAGCGTAAAAGTTGGGGGCAATTGTGGGACGCGGCCCTTTATGATCGAATACGGTTAACTGAGGCAAGCAAGGGTAAGGGAGGCGGGGATGACACTGAAGCGGGTAGTACTAAGTGTGCTGACGGTTGTGGCGCTGGTTCTAGTCAGCCAGGATCTGCTGCACAGCTGGAATCAGCCCCAGATTCAAAGTCGTCTGGAACTGTACCAAACTAATCTGATGCTGCACGCCGCCGAGTGGCGCGGCGCAGGGGTTGAGGGTGCCGGTTTGGAAAAAGCCAGCAGCACTCTGATTGGTGAGGATGCTTTTGCCAAGGCGCTCAAGGAGTATCAGGAAGCTGGCGAGTCTGCTGAAAAGTCCCTGGAAAGAGCCCGATCGCAGCTGCAAGCGCTGCCAGAGGAAGGGGTGGATCTGCCACCGGCACCCCCTGCGCCGGCACTTGACAAAAGCACTGTCCAAACAGAGCAAAAATTGCAGCGCCAGCAGTTGCTGGTGTCGATTAACAAGCTCAGCGAGTTGATTGAGGAGCTGGATTTGCGGCTGGGTGTCTTGCAGGCTCACCAGCAGCAGTCTTCTGCGGCGCTGAAAACTTGGACGGATTTGCTCTTGCGAAAACCCAGGCACACGGATTTGGTGAGAACAGCTGAGGTGCTGGTGGCACTCTGGAGCGATCCGCCTCGGATTTTACCAAGTGCGGAGCCGGTACTGAAAGGGCATCTGGATGGGT
>JALOOK010000449.1 GCA_025454445.1 Oscillatoria sp. Prado101
TCTGTTTTTGCCCTTTGTTAACCTCTTGCATCCGAGCCCCTGGCAGCGGTGGATGGGGACAATTCACGGCTTTGGTGCCTTGCTGGCAACAGTTGTGGCGGTTTACACAGGGCACCTGGCTTTTCCCTTGCTGCGCGGCGCGAGTAAAATCCTGCCCCAAATGCGCACCCTGACCTTTTGGTCAACTGTGATAGCGTTTCTGGGAATCGCCACCGGCAACTTAGCTTACATGCGCTACCGAGCGGGCATAGAGTTCGGCGGCGCTCGCGCTTGGCTGAAAGAAAATTCACCTTTAGGGCAGTACGTACTGATGGAATACCACGAATTTAGCGTGCTGTTCACCCTGCCCTTGGGCGTTGCCTGTACCTGGATTTTGTGGAAGTACGGCGACTCAATTCTGGAAAAGCAAAACAGGCCGGTGCTGACCGCAACCTGTGTGGCTTTGATGGCGATGATGTTTTTTGCGATGGGTGGCTTAGTCAGCGGGCTGGGTGTTGCAAAAATCCACGCTTTGTGAGCTGGCGTTTCTCCTATTAATGAGGTGCTGAGAAACCCGGTTTCTTAAAGAAACCGGGTTTCTGGGGAACACTTCATCCAACTGAGAACCGCTATAAATTAGCTGGTGCCCGGGCTGGGGTCTGGGAACGAGACAAAAAAACGAGGCCGTCGCTTCTCTTGGTGCGCACCAGCAATGAAAACTTGGCCGGCGGCGGACGATTCAGTAGGGCTTTAGCCCTACTACGAACCTTTTCAAGGCAGAGCCTCTTTTCAGGCATTCCCAGCCTCCGCCGGGAAACCATAAACGAGAATAATTGAATTTCAAAGGAGGGTAAAATGACTCGACACCTGTCCCGCCCACCCCAAGTAGGATCAGAACCTGTTTACGCTCAAATTTGGGATCGGGTAAAGACATTCCCAAAAGGCTTGGCAGAGGGTTCTGGGAACCCGCCGGCAGTTTCTGGCCCTGCTGCAGCGGCGCTGATTAGTGCGGCAATTGGCTGCTTTACCATGATGGTGGCTCACCACTTGTCAGACACATCCAAAGCGCGAGAAAAATTTATTTGGGCACTGGGCAGCTGGATACCAGGCTCTCACAATCCCGATCCCGTTTGGGGCAACATTGGCAGCTACACCGGCAAAGAAACAATCTTGCTGATTGGCTGGCTAGTCAGCTGGGCAATCCTCTACCCGCTCTTGAAAAACAAGCAAGTCAAAGCCAAAACGATATTTTTCTGGATGTTTGTCTTGCTGATTGCTGCCACCGCCATGAGCTGGCACCCCCTATTCCCCTATTTGCCGCTGACGTAAAAAAAGTGTGAGGTTCTGACAAATGGAAACACAACTGAAGCCGCTCCCAGCCAGGGAGATGCACAAAATTGTCTGGATTTGTCTGGGAGTTTTTGCCCTGATTGCCGGCAGCTATCCGGTGGCGTTCATGCGAGTCGCCCAAAAAGAAAAATTTGCCGGGTTTCACGTCAAGTCGCTGACGCTGGATCACAAGCCGGCACAGCAAGAAACCGCCGCCGCAGAGGTTCAGCCTGCGGTTCAGCCAGCAGCGAGCAACCCCCCCGCACAGACAGATGCCGGTGCTACCCAGATTAATGCCAGTGCGGCGACACAGCAGGTGGCTGCTGTTAGTCTGGCTAGCAACACGCCAGAAATTACCGATGCCGCCGAGCTGGCGGCGCTGAGCGAGACAGTGTACGACGAAATAGACCGAGCTTGGCAAACTGTCCCCACCTTTAGCCGGAATTTAGTTTACCGCGTCATCGCCAGCGCTGATGGGGCGCTCGCCAGCTTCGAGCCGGTGAATCAGCCTGCAAAAGAGTACCTGCAAGAAACTCCCCTGCCAAATTTGCTCAATTCGGAGCGCACCGGCAACCCAGCAGCGCCTGTCGGTCAATTTACGGTCGTGTTTGCGCCCAGCGGAGTGCTAGAAGTCAGTCCGTAACAAGAATTTACCCTCGTTCCTCGTTCCGAGGCTCCTTGTGGGAGAGCAAATTCCAGAGACTCTGACTTGAAAAAGTTTGTAGTTGGGCTTTAGCCCAAAGGAAAAGCCTGCAGCAGGCCAAGTTTTCGTATGTGGCGGTGTGCGCCGTTCCGAAGCGACTGCCTCCAGCCCTGACGGCTTTCCCCGCCGCACGCCTTTAAAATAAGGTGAATCCACCGGCTTTAATATCACCCATCGCTGATTGTTTGCAAAATGCTTGACCGGAAACCTCTAGTTTTCCTACCTCCTTCCCAGCCACCCTTAGGGGAAGCCTGCGTGCACTGTGGGGAACGCCTTTACGGAGGCAGAGCCTCCTTTGAAGGGGAATACAGATTAAAAGCCTAATAGCTGATCTTCTCCGAGCGAGAGATTTATAGCGGTTTTCAGTTGGATGAAGTACACGCCAGAAACCCGTATCTTTAAGAATACGGGTTTCTCAGTACCTCACTCATACGAAAAACGCTATAAGTAACTGGCGTTCGCTAGATTTAACAGTGAAAAGTTTGTAATTTCAGCTATAAAATGTCATCCAGCTAGGCGCTGATATCGATGAATAAAAGGCTAAAAATAAAAAGAAAAAACAGAATTCATAAATATTTGTCCTTAGAACCGGCAGCCATCATTCCTTATACTCCCATCTGGCAGAGTTGTGTTGCAGAGAATGGGATCTTCAACGCAGACACCAGTAGCGCGTCTCAAATTGGCGTGGCGCTCGATTCGCTCCTCGGAAGCGAATTCCATCAAGACGGCTATAGCAGAGCGTGGCAATAGCATTTTGGATGCAAGGATTTTGGATGCAAGGATTGGGGATGCAAGGATTGGGGATGCAAGGATTGGGGATTGGGGATTAACTGTTTTGCCCAATGCGATGATGCCCAATGCCCCATGCCCCATGCCCCATGCCCAATTCCCAATTTCAACCGGCAGGCTCTGCGGGCGTAATAACATCTCCCAGATGCCGGTGCGAGACAGCGCAATAACTGGCGATCGTCGCCACCATCAGCCACCAAAGAGTGCTGACTTCCGGGCGATACCAAACCGTGTCCACAAAGCCGTGAGCCAGCATGCCCAGCATAGTGGCGAACGCCGCCATCAGCCAGTACGCCTCAGAACTGCCGGTTTGGCGCAGCCTGACTAGCTGCACCCGAGCCTGATTAAACGTCACCAGCAGCAGCCAAATGAAACAGGAAAAACCAATAAAACCCGTTTCCACCGCCACTTCCAACCAGATAGAATAGGCGCTCAGCGCACTAAAGCGGGGGCGCATATAAATCGGGTACACCTTATTAAACGCCGCATTGCCCGGGCCAATACCCAGAATTGGGCGGTCAGCAATCATCTCTCGCACAGCCGCCCAAACATTGATGCGGAAATTATTGCTGCTGTCCTCCCGACCGGCAAACATACTGAAAACGCGATCGCGCACCGGCTCGACAAACACAACCGCCACAACCAGCAGCACCGCTGTAGTTCCCAACACAGCCGGTAGCGCCCAAGTGCGCCACTTAGAGGGCAGACGCACACTCCACCAGTAAGCCAGCAACAGAGTCAGCGCACCAACAGAAACCACAAAGCCAATCCAGCCGCCCCGGCTAAAAGTCAGAATCAAGCAAGCGGAGTTCACCACCACCATTGTCACCGCCAAAGCCTTCGCACCCCAGTTGCGCCAAGCAAAAATAGCCGCAATACTGAAAGCAATCGCCGGCACCAGATAGCCAGCCAGCAGATTGGGGTTGCCCAAATAGCTGTAAACCCGCGTCGTTTTAGCCAGGGGAGATTCCGGATCTGTCCAGGTTGCCAGCGCTTCCGCCCCAAAAAACCACTGGCGCATCCCGTAGACACTGACAATCAGAGAAATGTGCAAATAGAGCGCAATTAAGCAAGAGCGGATGCGGGGCGAGCGCAGCACCCTGGCCATCAGCGCAAACAGCAGCAAATAGAGCGTCAGCTTGCTCAAGCCGGTGAATGCCGCTTTCTTGACCGGCGACAGCGCCGTCGCCACCGTAGCGATACTCCAGTAGAGCAGCACCAGCAACTGAATCGGAGTCACGCCGGTGTTCGTCGGCTCGTCCGAGAGCGTCAGCAGCAGCCAAAAGCAAGCGCAGGCAATCAGCAAGACGCCCACCAGATCGTTAGACACAAAAGGAGCCAGAGCGAAGACCAGACTAACTAACAGTCCCGCAATGGCATCGCCCCACTGGAGGGCGAAACTGCCCTGTCGCCAAGCTCGCAGGGGGTCTCCCAGCAAACGATAGAAGAAGCTGGCATCTTGCCAGCGGTACAGGGAAAAATTTTCAAGGGTTAACTGTTGCCAAACAGAGTTCATGGACTGCCTGCTAAGTCGGAAAAACAATCGTTGTGGCGTAGGCACAAGCCATACGCCATTATCCTTGAAAACGACTTGGCAAGCTGTTTAACAGGAATAAAGGCGTCC